>NVRG01000108.1 GCA_002400805.1 Gammaproteobacteria bacterium | reverse complement strand
ACCTTTGATGAAGTAGAAGTTAAAGCCAGCATACTCAAAGCGATATCTCGTCCCGCTGAAAAAAGTAAACCGTGGTATGACTACCGCAAAATATTTATTACCGAGAAACGCATTGATGGTGGGGTAAGGTTTTGGCAACAACATGCTGATTCATTAGCGGCAGCTGAACAAAAATACGGTGTATCTGCCGAGATCATTGTTGCAATTCTAGGTGTGGAAACGCGATATGGCGGTAATGTAGGGGGGTATCGTGTAGTTGATGCCTTATCAACCTTGGCCTTTCGCTATCCACCTCGTAGCCCATTTTTCCGTAGCGAATTAGAACATTTCTTATTGTTAACTCGAGAAGAACAAATGTCGCATTTGGATCCGATAGGTTCCTATGCCGGAGCAATGGGTTTAGGCCAGTTTATGCCGAGCAGTTATCGTGAGTATGCGGTTGATTTTGATCAGGATGGCAAACGTGATATCTGGACAAATCCTGTTGATGCTATCGGCAGTATTGCAAATTATCTTAAACGCCATGGTTGGGTTGCGG
Source organism: Gammaproteobacteria bacterium (assembly GCA_002400805.1). The sequence continues at coordinate 5,254 of NVRG01000108.1, read as the reverse complement.
GTGAAACTATTGTTCATCAAACGTTTGTTAATGGAGATGAGCCGGCTAGTTTGTTAAAAAAAGGTCTAAAACCATCAATCAGTAGGGCTGAGCTCACCATTGCAGGTGTTTCCTTGCACAACTTACCTGCCGGTGAAGATGATTTAGCACTTATTGCTTTAACACAGCGTGATGGTGAGGAATATTGGTTAGCTCGCCAAAATTTTTATGCAGTGACTCGTTATAATCACAGCCGAATGTATGCAATGGCAGTAACTCAACTTGCTCAAATGATTCGTGAGCAATATGGAAAATAAAATGTTTATCAGTAAACTACAACAACTGGGTAGCATCAGCCTGCTTTTGTTCTTAACGGCCTGCGGTGGTATAACGGGCAAGCAAGATAGTGCGCCAGCGAAAGCACCGGATGTCGCCAATATTCCCAATGCCGTGCCGCGTGATGAGCCTCGTAGTAAATATGGTAATCCTGCCCATTATAATGTGTTTGGCAAGCGTTATTACACCCTGACGTCAAGTCGTGGTTATCATGAAAAAGGCATTGCTTCTTGGTATGGCACCAAGTTTCATGGCAAGCGAACGTCGAGTGGTGAGCCATATGATATGTATGCAATGACCGCCGCCCATAAAACGTTACCATTACCTACTTATGTCGAAGTAACAAACTTAAATAATGGTCGAAAAGTGATTGTGAAGGTCAATGACCGAGGCCCATTTCATGATAATCGTTTGATCGATTTGTCCTATAGTGCTGCAACAAAATTAGGCATAGTGGCTAAAGGAACGGGATTAGTCGATGTTCGTGTGATTAGCCCAGGTGAAGCCCCCGTTTCTATCGCTGCTGATGTTGAACAAGCACCTGTAACACGAGGTCCGGTAGGCATGTATTTACAGGTTGGGGCATTCAGCACTTCCAATAGAGCGGAGCAAGTAAAAAGCAAAATTCAGCAGGAAATCGGTGATGCTGTACTTGTTGTGCCATTCCTAAAACCGGGTGGCAATGTTTATCGTGTGAGGGTCGGACCATTAGCTAGTGTGGAATATGGTGACTCCCTTGCTAGTCGACTACTTGATTTGGGCTTCACTGATGCCCATATAGTAATTGAATAAAAATTCTTCTTTTGAGAGTAAATAATGTTTAAAACAATTAAATTTGTCTTGTTGTCGTCTTTGGTATTGTTTTATACCGCAGCCGAAGCTGTTGTAACGCCTAACCCGTCAGCACCTACTGTTGTGGCCAAATCTTATATTTTGCAAGACTTTGATAGTGGTCGAATAGTTGCAGAATTAAACTCAGATCAACGTTTGCCACCGGCCAGTATTACCAAGTTAATGACGGCCTATGTGGTATCACATGAATTACTGATGGGTAATATCAGCCTTGCAGACGAAGTGTTAATTAGTGAAAAAGCATGGCGTATGGTTGGTTCACGTAGCTTTATTGAAGTGAATACCAAAGTACCGGTTGAAGTATTGTTACGAGGTATGATTATTCAGTCAGGTAATGATGCGGCGGTGGCGTTAGCGGAACATATTGCCGGTAGTGAAGAAACCTTTGCCCAAATGATGAACCAATATGCACAGCAATTAGGCATGGTTAACACCAATTATCGAAACTCTACGGGTTTACCCGATCCTGATCATTTCACCACGGCTCGCGATATAGCGACTTTATCGGCAGCGATTATTCGGGATTTTCCGGAGCACTATAAATGGTATGCAGAGAAAGAGTATACCTATAACAACATTACCCAACATAACCGGAATAAATTGTTATGGCGTGATAATAGTGTTGATGGTTTAAAAACGGGACATACTGAAGAGGCAGGATATTGCTTAGCTGCTTCAGCTAAGCGTGGTGATATGCGTTTGATTTCTGTTGTCTTAGGCACACGCAGTGAAAATGCCCGTGCTCAGGAAACTCAAAAATTGATGAATTATGGTTTTCGCTTTTTTGAAACGCATGCCCTTTATCAAGCACAAACCAAAGTAACAGACACAAAAATCTGGAAGGGTGCCGATAAACAACTGACTTTAGGTTTAGAGCAAACCTTATCAGTGACCGTGCCTAGAGGTAGGTATAAAGAATTAGTTGCCACAACTAACATCCAGCAGCCGGTCATCGCCCCCATTATGGCTGGAACACAACTAGGCGAAGTTGAAATCCGCTTAGGTGATGAGTTGATCGCGACACAAGCACTAATAGCGTTACAGACTGTTGAGCTGGGTAGCTGGTGGCACAGATTGATTGATTCTTTGTTGATGTTGATTTGGGGTTAATCAGTGAACGACGTTTTTCTTAATGGCGAGTTTATTGCAGCTGATCAAGCAAAAGTATCGGTATTTGATCGTGGTTTTTTATTGGGTGATGGGGTTTATGAAGTCATTCCGGTATATGCGAACCAGTGTTTTAGATTAGAAAGTCATTTAAACCGTCTGCAACGTAGCTTGGATGGTGTCAGAATGACCAATCCGCTATCGGATTCACAGTGGCAGACCACGATTGAACAATTGATTGAACGTAATGGTGGTGGTGACCAATCGGTATATTTGCAAGTAACTCGCGGTGTAGCGCCCCGAGACCATATATTTCCTGATAATGTGACACCAACCGTTTTTGCGATGAGTAATCCGCTACAAGCAGTGCCTGCGAATTATAAAAGTAAAGGCATTGCTGCGATTACCGTACCAGATATTCGCTGGCAAAATTGTCATATTAAAGCCATTACTTTGTTGCCTAATAGCTTGTTAAAACAGCAAGCACAAGATGTCGGCGCTCAAGAAGCATTATTGATTCGAGATGGTTATTTGACCGAAGGTTCGGCCAGTAATGCCTATGCAGTTATTGATGGCAAGATTTATACTGCACCTAAAGATGAAAAAGTATTGCCGGGAATTACTCGCGAGCTAATCCTTGAACTTGCCGCGTCAGCCGGTATTACTGTAAAAGAACAAGCGGTGAGTGAGCAGCAATTACGTGATGCTGATGAAATTTGGGTGAGCAGTTCAACCAAAGAAGTATTGCCAGTAACAACATTGGATGGTGTTGCAGTCAGTTCAGGCAAGCCCGGTGAGGTTTGGAAAAAAATAGATGCTCTATATCAACAATATAAACAACAGGGAGGCTTCTAATGGCAGAAGAAAATGACACCTTAATTGAGTTTCCCTGTGACTATGATATTAAAGCGATGGGACCTGCAAGTGATGATTTTGATGCCATTGTTGTGGATATTATTCGTCGCCATGTGAGTGATATTAAAGAAGGTGCGGTATCAAGCAAGCACAGTTCGGGCGGTAAATTTACCTCGGTAACCGTTAATATCTATGTGACAAGTAAAGCGCAGTTAGACGCCATTTACCAAGACTTAATCAGTCATGAACAAGTTAAATATTTGTTGTAAATAGCCAGCGATGATTGTTAAAGATCTAGGTTTAGTTGATTATCAGCCAACGTGTGAAGCGATGCGCAAGTTGACTGCTGAGCGTGATGAGAATACCGAAGATGAACTGTGGTTATTAGAGCATCCACCGGTATTTACCCTAGGTTTGAACGGCAAAGATGAACATGTTTTAAATACGCATGACATCCCCTTAGTYAATACTGACCGGGGTGGACAGGTCACTTTTCATGGGCCTGGACAGTTGGTTGTMTACACMTTGATTGATTTGAARCGCCAAAAAATTGGGGTGAGGGAAATGATATCKCGYATAGAAAAYAGTGTGATATCTATGCTTGCTAAGCTTGATRTTYSGGCTCAATCWCGTGCKGATGCACCSGGCGTGTATGTYGATGGACGAAAARTTGCKTCTTTAGGYTTAAGAGTGAAACAMGGTGCTTGTTATCATGGCCTRAGTTTGAATGTGGCAATGGACTTAACACCGTTTAGYTATATTAACCCTTGTGGTTTTCAGGGTTTGGAAGTGATTGATTTAAAKAGCCTTGCTTGTGATATCACCATGGATGAGGCAAAAGAAAAGTTTGTATCTGAATTTAATCAACAGATGCGTAAGAGTATATAAATGAGCGAAACAGTAAAAATAAAACGTGATGTATCTGCACTGAGAGGTGAGTCCAAGGTATCACGGATACCGATAAAAATTGTGCCTAGCGATCCTAAACGCAAACCAGCATGGATCCGAGCCAAAGTACCGAGTAATCCAGAAGTAATACGGCTAAAAAAATTATTGCGAGAGAACGATTTTCATACGGTGTGTGAAGAAGCGGCATGCCCGAATCTAGGTGAATGTTTTACCCATGGCACAGCCACTTTTTTGATTATGGGCAATATCTGTACGCGCCGATGTCCGTTTTGTGATATCGCTCATGGCAGACCGGATGCTTTAGATCAAAATGAACCTGAACATTTGGCTAAAACGATTGCCATCATGAATTTAAAACATGTAGTGGTCACCTCGGTCGATCGTGATGATTTACGTGATGGTGGGGCCACGCACTTTGGACGATGCATAGCTGAAATTCGTCGCCAGTCGCCGGCAACACGAATAGAGATTTTGGTGCCAGATTTTCGCGGACGTATGGAAAAGGCCTTAGAAGAGTTAGCGAAAAATCCCCCCGACATTTTTAATCATAACTTGGAAAGTGTTCCTCGATTGTATAAAGCAGTGAGACCGGGTTCTGATTATCAGTGGTCATTAGACTTGATAAAAAACTTCCAAGAAATGCATCCTGATGTGCCAACCAAGTCTGGCTTGATGTTAGGCTTAGGCGAAAGTTTAGAAGAAGTTCAACAGGTTATGCAGGACTTGCGTGATCATAACTGCAGAATGTTAACATTGGGCCAGTATTTACAACCGAGCCGCCATCATCTGGCCGTAGAACGGTTTGTAACACCGGCAGAGTTTGATCAGTTAGCGGAAATAGGCAAAAAAATGGGCTTTGATCATGTTGCCAGTGGACCCATGGTGAGATCGTCGTACCATGCCGACCTACAAGCACAAGGTGAACATGTTTCGTAAGTAAAGTTTTCTTTAGAGGGAGTGTCATGGCGTTAAAACGACGAAGTTTTATTAAAACAGCAGTAGCAGCTGGTTCCGTGGCCATGTTACCTAAGACCGTCTTTGCCGTAGTCAATACATGTAAACAGCGAAAAGTGGTGGTGATCGGTGGTGGCTTTGCTGGTGCAACTGCTGCTAAATATATTCGATTGTGGGGACCTGATCTTGAGGTCATCTTAATTGAACGTAATGCCCAATTTGTCTCCTGTCCTCAAAGTAATTTAGTGCTAGGTGGTAGCCG
>NVRG01000107.1 GCA_002400805.1 Gammaproteobacteria bacterium | reverse complement strand
GAACCAAACAGTCCGTGTATAACTAGTAGCGGTTTGCCAGAGCCGGTGATCTGATAATGTAATTTCATTAATTAACGGTTTTTATTTTTGACGTCTATAATGTCGAGATCTTATTACGTTTGGAGAAATTTTGTGGAAGATGAAACTGTTTTAGTCATGCTAGTGCAGCAATATGCGAGCAAACATGGCATTACCTTTAGTTCGAAACACCTTGACGACCCTGTAAAGAAAAAACAATTAATCTCTTTAATTCAAGAGTCACTCGCGGGTAAACGCGGCCCAGTCACTGATGACGACCTAGTTTAAACAAAAAGGCCACCCAAAGGGTGGCCTTTTTAATTAATCGTCTAACTTCTCAAATACTAAGCAGGCATTGGTACCACCAAAACCAAAGCTGTTTGACATCACTGTTTTCAAGCCGGCATTATCTTTACGTTCACGTAGTATCGATATGCCTTCTGCTTCAGGATCCAAATTATCAATATTAGCTGAAGCTGCTAAAAAGTCGCCGTCCATCATTAACAAGCAGTAAATAGCTTCTTGCACGCCTGCGGCACCCAAGGAATGACCTGATAATGATTTGGTTGAACCCACGAGCGGAGTATTATTGCCAAAAGCTTGTTTAATCGCACCTAACTCTGCTAAATCACCAACCGGAGTACTAGTACCGTGGGCATTAATATAGTCAATAGGAGCATCTACCGTAGCTGTAGCTAATTGCATACAACGTATCGCACCTTCACCTGACGGGGCAACCATATCGTAACCATCAGAAGTTGCGCCATAGCCAGTTAATTCTGCATAAATTTTGGCACCACGCGCTTTGGCATGTTCGTATTCTTCCAACACTAAAACACCACCACCACCGGCGATAACAAAACCATCACGATCTACGTCATAAGCACGTGAGGCTTTATCAGGTGTTTCGTTATATTTAGTCGATAAGGCACCCATCGCATCAAACAATGAACTCATTGTCCAATGTTCTTCTTCGGCGCCACCGGCAAATACAATATCTTGTTTACCCAGTTGGATTTGTTCCATCGCATTACCGATGCAATGTGCGCTAGTTGCACAAGCAGATGACATCGAGTAATTCACACCTTTAATTTTAAACGGTGTTGCTAGACACGCTGATGTAGTACTTCCCATGACCTGCGTGACGCGATATGGACCGACTCTACGCAAACCCTTATTACGCAAAATATCTGCCGCTTGAACTTGATTGGATGATGATGCACCACCAGAGCCCATCACCAAACCCGTACGTGGATTTGATACTTGTTCTTCAGTTAGTCCTGCATCTTCAATTGCTTGTTTCATAGAGATGTAAGCATAAGCAGCAGCATCTCCCATGAATCGTAAAACTTTGCGATCAATATGTTCTTTAAAATCTATATCAACTGAACCAGCAACATGACTACGAAAGCCCATATCTGCATATTCTTGTTTAAATTTGATACCTGAACGTCCTTCACGTAAGGACTCAGTAACCGATTCAGCATCCAAGCCTAAACAAGAAGTAATACCTAATCCTGTAACTACAACACGTCTCATCATCGTATCCTAAAAATCATCTGTAGATGTAAACAAACCAACACGTAAATCTTTTGCCGCATAGATTTCACGACCATCAACTGAGACCGTTCCATCAGCAATAGCGAGGACTAATTTGCGTGCAATGACCCGTTTAAGGTCAAGTTTATAGGTGACTTTTTTTGCAGTTGGTAATACTTGACCAGAAAATTTCACTTCACCACAACCTAGAGCACGGCCACGTCCAGGACTTCCATCCCAAGCAAGAAAGAAGCCGACTAACTGCCACATCGCATCTAAACCTAAGCAGCCTGGCATCACTGGGTCACCGGGAAAATGGCAATCAAAAAACCATAAGTCTGACTTAATATCCAGTTCAGCGATAATTTCACCCTTGCCGTATTTACCACCGGTATTCGAAATATGAGTGATGCGGTCCATCATTAACATATTTGGTGTAGGTAATTGAGCATTGCCAGGACCAAACATTTCGCCTTGTCCACATTGCAATAGCTCTTCGTAGCTAAAAGATGATTGTTTACTCATGAATTCTTCTAAAGTATGGCCACCAATCGGGCAGCGCTATGATATCACGACAGGGGTAAAATCAAAAAGATCGTGAACTAGTTCATTGATTTTTAAATATCAGGTAATAAAAAAGCCACGGTTAACAACCGTGGCTTTGAATATTTTAACTTACAGTTTATTAATTGCTAGCAACAGTAGCACTTGCTTCTGGCACGGCAACATCAACACCGTCTAATAATGCACCCATGCTGTTCAGAATACGAAACATTGCGAACAGTTGATCATATTGCGCATTAACCAGATCCTGACGAGAAGAAAACACTTCGTTTTCAGAGTCTAGTAAATCCAATAATGTACGTTGTCCTAAACTAAACTGCTGTTGGTAAGCATCGCGAGAACGTTCACTTGAGTCAACATGTTGCTTGAAATAACCCAGTTGGTTATTAACCGTCTGCAAAGCACTCCATGATAAACGCACGCTCTGTTCAACTTGACGGCGCGTATTATTACGAATTTCAGCGGCTTGATTAATCAAATATGCCGTTTCTTGACGGCGCGCTTTATCTCTACCACCGTTCAATAGGTTATAACGCAAACGGAACATGGCGGTAGTATCATTATTATGACCTTTCACGCCATCAATATCATTATCAGCCGTTGTGCCTAATTCAAAATCAACGCGCGGGAAAAATGGCGAGTTAGCTGTATCATGCTGAGCATTCGCAGACTCAATATCTGCTTCGGCCGATTTCAATGTTGGATGATTATTAATTGCTTGATCAACTGCTTCATCTAACGTACCAGGAATCAAACTTTGTGGTGATTGAGGGTCTGACAACGATTCTGCCGTTATACCAACTACACGCAGGTAGTTTGTTTCTGCATCACGTAAATTACTTTCTTCCGCAATAAGGTTTGTTTGAGCTAAAGCCACACGACCTTGGCTTTGGTCTAGATCAGCTTTTCGACCCACACCGCGATCACTACGCAATTTAATCTGATCATGTGTGCGCTCATGTGCTTCTAGATTAGTGCTGGCTAAATCTACAAGCTGTTGACGACGAAGAACATTGAGATATGTTTCAACTGCTTCAAGTCCAGTATTTTCTGCAGCACTCGTTACACTGTATGCGCGAGAATCTGTACGAGCGGTTTGGCGACGCACTTCATTTTTAGTGGCCATGCCATCAAATAACATTTGGCGTAAGTTCAAGCTCGCCTCATCACGATTCAGGCTTGTTTTATTGTGATTAGTACCTGCAGCTCGTGTTGTTGGGTTATCAGTTTCTTCCCACCCTGTGCCTATCGCTAGGTCTATGGTTGGAAAATAACCAGCTCGAGCTTGATTAATTTCTTCAGCGACAGCATTTCGTTCATTGGCAGCAGCTAACACATCAGGATTAGTTTTTATTGTTGCACTCACCGCTTCTTGTAAAGTATCTGCATATGCAAGTGTCGTCATGCCTAATGCTAAAGGTATGATCATTACTAATGGTTTTAATTTCATTATCTCTCTATCCTTAAAATGTTTACCGTCAGTGTGTTAACTGTCTCAAACACCCATGAACGTTAAATTTAAACCTAAAATTATTATAATAATTATATTGTAAGCGTATGTATTTAAACATATACAGGCAAAAAAACAAGCCCTTTACCGTAAATCCCTGAAAAAAATTGCTAATGTCAGTCTATCTGGAAGCCCCATTTTCTGGAATATTGAGGTTAAATGAGACTTTACCGTCCTTTCTGTAATATTCATACCCTTGGCAATCATCTTATTTGTTGCGCCATAACTAACCTGTTCTGCCACTTCTATTTCTTTTGGAGACAATGTATCCAGTGCATGTTGTTGTTGTTCATTGATCGTTGGCACATCTACCAGTTCATCAATAAGGCCTGAAATCACATGTCGCTCCACCCAGACTTCACCATGAAGAATAAGTTTTAAGGCTTCATTTAATTTTTCAATTGGCAGGGCATCATCAAAATAACCGCGCGCACCATTTTTTAAGGCAGCAATCTGAATTCCCATTGGTCTGCTCGGACCTAATATAAGTAGTTTGCTATTAGGACTTTTTGCTTTAAATTCTGATATTTTTTTCGCTTGCTGCTCTTCCACCAAATACTGGTGACATAAAATCAAGTCCGGCTGTTTATCTAATGCGGTCACTAGCGAATCTAGATCGTCAAATTCAGAGCTTAAATAGCTTGATGACAACCCATCTACGATACGCTTAGATTCTTCCTGTTTTGGCGTTGCAATAAATAGTGTCGCCACAGTCATCTTGCTTTTCCCATTACTTACCTTTCTCGCATCGCTTCGTTTTTTGCTTTTAAAATCGGTTTTAACAAGTAATCTAACACGGATTTCTTACCGGTTAAAATATCTACACTTGCTGTCATCCCGGGAATGATATCCAGTTGGCCTTTGCTACTATCAATATAATTTTTTTCTGTTCGTAAGTAAATCAAATAATAACTTTCGTCTTTTTCATCTGTAATGGTATCAGCACTAATTCTTTCTAGCTTCGCGGGCAAGCCACCGTAGATAGAAAAATCATAGGCGGTGAGCTTTACCATGGCATCTTGGCCAGGGCGAAGAAAAGCGATATCAGCAGGTCTTATCCGTGCCTCGATCAATAGATTATCTTCAACAGGTACAATCTCAATCAAATCCATACCTGGCTGAATAATACCTCCAACAGTATTAATTTTAAGCACCTTAATCGTGCCTTTCACTGGCGAACGTACTTGTGTTCTGGTGACTCGATCTTCAAGTGAAAAAATCGTTTCTTTCGTCCTGGCTAATTCCGATCTAATTTCACTCCATTGAGTTGCCGCATCCGTTTTAAACCGAATATTTTGTTCATTAATTTTATCTCTTACTTCACTCAGTGTTGAACGAATCCGCGGAATGGATAAACGATTAGCCTCCATATCGCCTTGCAGCTCATTTACTGTGCGTTTTAAACGCAATAATTCAACTTCCGACAATATACCGGCAGCAACCAAGGGTTCTGACATGTGTAGTTCTCGATTACTTAACTCGTAGCCCCGATCTAATTGTTTTTGCCGAGCTTGACGTTCAACCAACTCTTGGCGGCGTTGTTGTTCCTGCTGTCTTAATACTCGAATTGTTGAATCAAGTTCTAGTTGTCGAGAATTGTATAATGACATCTCATTAGCAGCCAAATTTGGTTTTTGGCGTAGCACTTCTTCAGGCATCACCAATTTATTGCCTTCACTTTCAGCTTTCAATCTGGCTGTTCTAGCCAATAGTTCCCAATATTTAAGTTGGGTTTCTCTAAACGATGAGGCAAACCGAGTGTCATCAATCTTCAGCAGAACCTCTCCTTTCTCGACAATCTGACCTTCAGCAATCAATACTTCCGATAAGATTCCGCCTTCTAGATTTTGGATCACTTGAATTTTACTAGAAGGTATGACTTTGCCGTCACCGCGCGTTACTTCATCAAGTGTTGTTTCTTTTGCCCACCAGCCGGCAGCCACAAAAAATGCGATTGCTAAGATCAGTAAAGAATGGCCAACCCGGTGAACCGATTCCAACGTTGCCGCACTAACTTCAGACATGAACTCTGCATCATCGGGATGAGTACGTTTGAACCAAGCCATCTGTTTATCCTTTGGAAACTTTAATATGGCCTTTTTTAAGGGCAGTTAACACTTGTTCGCGTGGTCCATCAGCAACTAAACGACCTTGATCCAAAACAATAATCCGATCAACTAAACTTAATAGTGA
>NVRG01000106.1 GCA_002400805.1 Gammaproteobacteria bacterium | reverse complement strand
TCGGAAAGTCATCAGTGTCTGTGGGGATGGTGGATTTATGATGAACTCGCAGGAAATGGAAACCGCTGTCCGACTAAATCTAAACCTTGTTGTTATTATCCTCAACGATAATGCTTATGGCATGATTAAATGGAAACAAGAAGGCATGGGCTTTGATAAATTTGGCCTAGATTACAATAATCCAGACTTTGTTAAGTATGCTGAAAGTTATGGAGCAGCCGGTTACCGCCCAACGAGTTGTGAGGACTTTAGTCGTATACTTGAACGCACGCTTACCTCTCCCGGTGTACATCTCATCGATCTAGCTGTCGACTACTCATTAAACCACTCAATTTTGAATGAAGGTTTAAAAGATAAAATCTGCATTTTGTAAGGAATACAAATCATGAATGCCGTCCAACATTTTCCGCTGATGATTGCAGAACTAGAGAAAAAAAACCGTCCTCAGCTAGAGGTAAAAGCACCATACGATAACACTGTTTTAGCGCGTGTCGACACAGCAGATGCTGATGATATAAATCAAGCTCTGACTACGGCTAGCCAGCTTTTCGCCGATAAAGACAATTGGCTGTCCGTACCTCAACGCATCGTCATACTTGAACGCGCTATTGAGTTGATGCAGAGTCAATTTGAAGAGCTCGCCATGGGCTCAGCGCATGAAGGCGGCAAACCACTTATCGACTCTCGCGTTGAAATGGCACGTTGCATAGACAGCATTCGTGTCTGTGTAGATAACTTAAGAGACAATACCTGTCATCCCGTACCGATGGGTATTAATGCTGCTTCACAGCATCGTTTTACCATCATGAATAAAGAACCTATCGGAGTTGTTGTTGCCGTTAGCGCGTTTAACCATCCACTTAACTTAATTGCTCATCAAGTAGGGCCAGCCATTGCCACGGGTTGCCCCGTCATCGTCAAACCCGCGGAAGATACTCCTTTATCGTGTTTCCGCTTGGTCGAAATTTTTCACCGTGCGGGGCTGCCAGTGGAATGGTGTCAAGCGGTRTTRCCYGAAAATCACCATATMGCTGAAMAACTGGTCACCGATGCACGGGTCGCCTTTTTTAGTTTTATTGGCAGYGCCAAAGTGGGYTGGTATTTRCGTTCCAAGCTAGCTCCTGGCACKCGCTGTGCRTTAGAACATGGTGGYGTYGCCCCKGTWATTGTCAATGAAGATGCTGAYCTTGATATTGCTCTACCYGGACTWRYAAAAGGTAGTTTTTATCATGCMGGCCAAGTCTGTGTTTCAGTRCAGCGTATTTATGTGCATGAATCTATTGCYCGTGAGYTGGCWGAAAAATTAGCYTCYGCYGCTAAAAACTTAAAYGTTGGYGATCCRCTCTCCGGCAATACAGAAGTNGGGCCNACTCATYCGYARCRRYGARCTTATTCGRGTSACYTCATGGGTACAAGAAGCGGTTGATATGGGTGCTGAGCTRCTCTGYGGYGGACAGGCTTTAYTKAATAACTGTTATGCACCCACSGTRTTATTTAAKCCACAAAGCACGTGTAAAGTGTCTTCTKCYGAGATTTTTGGTCCCGTTGTTTGCATCTATCCMTTCAGCGATCTTGATCAGGCTATTTCAKCRGCCAACTCMTTGGATGTTTCCTTCCARGCATCRGTTTATACACAAGATATTGATACTGCMATGTATGTCTCTAAYCGCTTRGCKGCWTCRGCCGTTATGRTTAATGAACATACTGCATTCCGCGTTGATTGGATGCCYTTTGCCGGYTTRAAACATTCTGGCTTAGGCACVGGCGGTATTCCWCATACCATGGAAGATATGCAAATTGAAAAAATGATCGTGATTACCTCTAAAGGAATTAACTAGATTCCAGCTACGATCTTAACCANANNNGCTCTATRCTTAAGGMTTATCCNTGTAKAAGCCTTTTTTATTTGSYSYATAAAKCAAMATTCRGCTTCGGTTATTTTTCTATYARTGAATTTCTCATCACTTCAAATGCCGCTTGTAACTTGBYYAARCCYTTAACTGCAGCMKCMRYCTYWCCCTGCTGATATTTAKTTAATAWATCATTGGCAATAAGATGCATMGCCTCATGGGCACGATCATGTTTTTCCAAACACCCTTGHTCAAACAGGTTTTCATGATGTGCTCGTCGACTCCAATAACTGCAATGGCATTTATCACTGAACATAATCGGCCAAAAATCGACTTTCTCAGGCGCTGTCYTGATATTAGCTTCRAAACACGATTGCCAACGKTCAACAGCAAGTYCATGTAGTTTCARTTTYRATTCTTTGRCYGWWCGYACRGTMTTACCGCARTCYATCCATGCTTGATTRGGRRTMTRGYYMTTTAGCCATTCGAYAAAYTCATTGGSRGGCATTGGYCKRGCAATCRCATAACCTTGTGCCMGTTCACASCCCATRACTAATAACATTAGGCCATGYTCTAYCTGYTCGACMCCTTCMGCAATSACMTCKCGGTKRAACGAATCWGAYAAGCCGATCACACTATCAATAATTGCGTARTCATTGGGATCATCSAGCATATCTCGAACAAAACTTTGATCTATTTTTATCGTATCYGCTGRCAAGTTRCGTAAATGCGCCAGCGAAGAATAACCYGTRCCAAAGTCATCTAATGCRACCTTRACRCCYAATGCTTCYCGGCAGGTTTTTATRATACTRCTAATRATYTGTAACTCACCYAGMGCACTACTTTCYAAWATTTCTARCTGTAARTTATGTGAATCYACATTGGGATGRAYTTCCAGCAACTCATCTAAGGTAGAGAAAAATGAGGGTGCTTGMAGATAATTACACGACACGTTAATACTRACTTCTAATTCGAYATCCTGCATTTTCCATAAGCCAAGCTGYTTCAATGCTTCAGCCATGACCCAATCGCCAATCTCAATTTCTAGSTCAGTACCYTCAATTTCAGGTAAGAAATCTAATGGCGGAATTAAGCCTTTCTCTGGATGGATCCAGCGGATAAGTGCTTCTGCACCATAGACTTCGCCCGTTTTCATATTTACTTTGGGCTGATAATAAAGTTGAAATTCGTTCGCTGCTAAGGCGCGCTCAAATTCTTGCAAATTGTCATGCTGTCGGATGGTAAGGTGATCTTGCTCAGGGTTAAATAAATAATATCGATTTCGACCATCCAATTTTGCTTGATACATCGCTTGATCCGCATGACGCATCAAAGTGTCGATATCCTCATCATCGTATGGGAATAAGGTGATGCCTATAGACGCCGTTACCTTATGTGGATAGCCATCAATAATATAAGGTTGAGAAAGAGCCGTAAGAAGCCGCTGTAACAATTGTTCACACTGACCATAAGATTCAATTTCACCAAGCAACAAGGTGAACTCATCCCCTCCTTGGCGTGAGACGGTATCTTCTTCTCGAATATTAAACTTGATTCGTCTTGATACTTCAATAAGCAGCTCATCGCCTACTTTGTGACCAAAATTATCATTGACCGGTTTAAAGTTATCTAAGTCAAGAAAACAAATAGCGAGTAATGTCTGACTACGTTTACTATGCGCAACCGCTTGGCCGAACCGATCGGCAAATAAGGCACGATTGGGCAATTGCGTAAGCACATCATAATGTGCCATTAACTCTAAAGCCTTTTGCTGTTCCTTACTGTCGGTGATATCAGAAAACAAGCAAACATAATGTGATGTCTGCCCAGCTTCATCTTCAATTGAAGATATGGTCAGCATTTCAGCGTAGAGCTCACCGTCTTTTTTACGGTTCCATACTTCGCCTTGCCAGTGACCTTTATCAATAACACTCTGCCACATGCCAGCATAAAACTCTGGACTGTGTTTACCCGAGCTAAATATACGTGGATTTTTACCGAGCACCTCTTCACGTGCATATCCGGTGATCTCACTAAAGGTAGGATTAGCATCCATGATCGTGCCATCAGGATAGGTTATAAATATACCTTCATGCGCCTCGCTAAATACCCGCGCTGAGAGTTTAAGTTTTTCATCTGCTTCCCTACGTTCTAATTCAACACTTGCCCTTGCGGCTAAACTATTAAGCACTTGAATTTGCTGCGGCTTAATATCCATAGGCTTGTCATTTAAAACCGCAATCAAGCCTAACGTCTCGTTGTGACGACTAATCAACGGTACACCAATATAACTTTCCGCCTTCAGAGCCACCAATAAGTCATCATCAGGAAATAGTTGCTGCACATTCTCGGCATAGGAACACATAACACTTTGCATCGTCACCTTTTCACATGGCGTTCCTTTTAACGAATATGAAATATTTTCCATAAAATCATTATCAGACCAGGCAGCCAACGTATCGGCAATCTCTTTATTATTTGGATTAAGACATGCAATGAAAGCATGGCTCATATCATAAGTTAGCGCTAACTGCTTAACGATTGCTTTAAAAATATCACCCTCTTCCGTTGATCCCGCTTCAGCTAAAGCACGTAATATCTGTTCATTACGTTTACGCTCTGTCACATCCATATGGATGCCGATCATCCTGGTCGCATTTTTATCCTTATCCCACTCAATGATTTCGCCTATCGTAAGTATCCACAGCCAGCGCCCATCTTTAGCTTTGCGCCGATATTCCATCTCATTGGGACCGCCGGTTTCTTTGCATTGCATGAATAAACTTAATACATCATCACGGTCATCTGGGTGAACATTGCTCTGCCATTCCTGCATATCGGTCTTAAATTCGGTAGGCTCATAGCCTAATAACTTCGCATATTCATCGCTGACGACCATTTCATTAGTGACAAAATTGACATCGAACCAGCCCTGATTTCCAATAGCTAAGGCAAATTTTAGCCTTTCTTCATTAACCGTAAGTTCAGATGTTTGCTGTTTAACTTTGTCCTCTAAATCTTGTTTTATACGCTTAAATTTTTGGGTAAAAGCAAGATAGGTAGGATAGGCAAAGAGTAAAAATAATATTGATACCGCGATGGTGTAATAAAGATGTCGAGATAATCCTGCTTGAATATGACCAATGGTAATATCTGCAGCAACTAAATATAAAGTGCCATCTTCAGCATACTGCGGAATAAAAATACTACGAAATGTGCCCCATTGATCGGTATATTCTAGAAAAACCTTTTCACCTTGGTTAAAAATATCAATGACACGTAGGTCAACATCATCGTATAGATCAAACCATGAAGATAGATCTTCACCTGAATCACGTTCTTCTTGGGTGGCACTGGACGTGGTGAAAAACACCTTGTTATCACTTAATACTAACGTATAGATGTAAATAACATCACTATTATCGGTATATTCAGACAGCTTAACGGTGTTTTCATCGTCTTGCTGCTTTGTCAGACTACCCACTGACATTGTTTGCTGATGTAGGCCGTCAGGCAGTAACAGTGGTGCAATCAGTGCGGCTGACTCAAGCTGTTGATCTACCGAATTGTATAAAGCCTGTTTTTCTTGTTGATAACTAAAAACAGCAAAGCCTATAACCCAAAAGGTATAGAATAAAAAAGCTACGATCACATGCTTATTAGTTATTACAGCTTTATTTAATGACCCCATCTTATTCTCATCTCTCTCTAATACGATTTTTCGAAAAGAAACAATCGGAAATGATTATCTATCATGATTCTAAACCTATCACGGCTCAACCAGAGCGAACTCAATCCAAAACATTGAGCCTTTCCCATACTCAGTCTCAAAGCCAATTACACCTTCATTAACTCTACTAATTCTTTAGCCACCACAAGGCCAATCCCCGTGCCTTCAATATAGGTATCTTCCAAATTTCGGGATTGCGAGCCAATTTCATCGAGCTGAAATGCACCTAAAACCAGCTCATCTTCC
>NVRG01000105.1 GCA_002400805.1 Gammaproteobacteria bacterium | reverse complement strand
ATGACAGTGCCGTATTGACGCGGGAGTTGCTCTATACCGCTATTACTCGAGCTAAAAAGCAGGTCATGATTATGGCGACGGGAGATATTGTTTATTCGACAGTAGTTCGAATGCATCAGCGTGAAACAGGGCTGGCGGATGAATTATTAAGCCATGGATAACGCTACTCCCTGACTGCATTTACAAAAAGGTTCTATGCCTGAATGTGTTTAGTTACGCTTACATCAAATATTTCTGTAATACGTCGGTTAGATCTACAAAGTTTATGGGTTTGGTAATATAAACATCAAAGAGACCGGCGGCTTGGTTTACATCACTTTTCATAGCTGCAGCAGTGATGGCGATGATAGGCAAGTCTTTAAATTTAGGATCTTCACGTAAATTTTGAGTGAGCTCTTTGCCATTTTGTCCGGGTAAGTGGATATCCATTAAGATAAGATCAAATTGCTTTTCAGCTAAGATCTCTAAGGCTACCTCAGCTGTTTCTGCTATGTCTAAGTTCAGTTGGTCATTCCATTTTTCAAAATAAGATTGCATCAGCTTTCTGTTGGCTGGATTATCTTCAACGTAGAGAATTTGTTTGATTCGAGGGAAGATTTTTCCATTCTCAAAGAGATCGGGGATTTCACTACCTGCAGTATGATCAGCGTGAATGTGTTGTGGTATGTCTGAGGTAGCAACATCTGACATGGCTAATTCAAACCAGAATGTTGAACCTTGCCCTTCCACACTATCAAAGCCGATAGTACCGCCCATCAAGTCAACAAGGTCTTGAGTCACCACTAGGCCTATGCCAGTGCCTTCGATCATGGAGACTTCTTGACCGAGGCGGTTAAACGCATCAAAGACATGTCGCTTTTGATCTTCCCGGATACCAATGCCAGTATCGATAACTTTTATTCGAACTTGGTTCTTGTCAGCTAAACACCAATCGAGACTTACTGAGCCACCTGCGTGGTTATATTTAATTGCATTGCTGATCAGGTTTAACAACACCTGTTCTAGCTTGGTGTAGTCAGCGATTATCGTGACATCCAAATCAGATAAAACATGAAGTTCAATCTGTGCTTGTTCTGCGATAGTGCTCACTAAAGAGATCGTTGTATCAATAATCGAAGGTAGATTAATCATCTCAATCGAGAGTTCTGTTTTTCCTGCTTCGATGGACGACAGTTCAAGCACTTGATTTATCAACGCTAACAGGTGTTTTCCACTATCAACTATATAGTGCATATTGTCTTTTTGATTATTAGTCAGTGGTGAAACGGTATCACTTTCTAATAATTGACTAAAGCCAAGGATTGCATTGAGTGGGGTACGTAACTCATGACTCATCGATGATAGGAATTCTGATTTTGCCCTGTTGGCTTCTTCGGCATTGGCTTTTTCATCAACCAACGCTTTACGAGATTGTTCATTGGCCAGTGCCAAGCCAAGTATTTGACCAATATTGGTCAACACTTTTAAGTAGGTAGGGCTTTGTGAGGTCTCAGGTATGAGATATAACACCAAAATCCCTAAAAATTTATCAGCATACTTTAGTGGAACAATATATTGATTGTGGGTTATCACCGGATCATAAATAAATTCATACTCATAATCGGCCAGGCAATCTTCTGGTAGATCGCCATATTTG
Organism: Gammaproteobacteria bacterium; assembly: GCA_002400805.1. The sequence continues at coordinate 4,277 of NVRG01000105.1, read as the reverse complement.
GCGAATAGCTGCAATGCTTTATCCGTGTCCGATAATATAAATACACCGGCTCTTTGTTGCACCTGCAGCCCTTTAAACTGACAAATAATAGCCAATACTTGTTCAAGCAAACCATCAATCGAGGACGGGTGTTGTAATGTTTCAGAAACTTGGGCTCGCAGCTCCAGTTCTATTTTGGAGGTTGAGAGCTCTCTCGTTGCTTTATTAAATAAACCAACTAGTAGACCTAACTCACCTTTGTCAACGGTGTTGATCTCTGCTGCCTCAAAAGCGCTGCTGTCACTCGCCGAAAGTTGCGATGTAATGCTGGTGACACGTTTGATAAAAAGCAGATGGATGAACAAATAGATTATGCCAATTACCAGCGCGGCCATGATCACCAACGGCCATAATAGTTTGGCTACGCCTTGGCTCACTGCCGAGGTGATTTGAGAATAGGGCATGACCGTGACAACTTTCCAGTGTGTTTCCGGCATATCAATGATGGAGATAAAGCTCTCCTCGTTAACAAAAGGGGCTGCGGCAACTTTAAAGTTGCTGGTATGCAACACCAAGCTTGGTAGGTTAACTTTGGGAAGTTGAATAATGGCAGCAATGAGCCGAGCTTCTTCATTTGAAATTTGATAGCTGTTTTCAGCAATTTTAGTTTGCATTTTCTCATCAAAAAATGCGCCTTTTTCGTCTAGCAAGGTTTTAGTTGTTAATTGCTCTAGTGCTGCTGTAACAGGTATAAATGATGAGCTATTTTTTGACAGCTCTTCTAAGCTGGCATAGTCGTCGTCAACAGCTGGAATTCGTTTGATTAATTTAGAGATAAGCTTGCCATTTCGGTCGACAACAAAGGTATAACCACTGATACCACTGGACCATGATTTCACCAGTTTATCCAAACCCGATAAATTCATATCAACCGTAGAAACGCCATAAAACTGTTCTTGCTTGAAGATAGGCACAGTCACGGTGACCATCGGTTCGAGTGAGTAGGGATCGATATAAGAACCCGACCACATTAGATCACCTTCGGATTGAAACGTTGAAGGCACATACCACGCTTCATGGTGATAACCATTTCCATCGGGATCGTTGTAATCATTAAAAAATTGCAGATTGCGTCTTTCATCTTTACCCCAGAAAAAACTATTTCGTTCTTTCTCGGGGTCAAATTGATAGGGTTCAGGCCAGATGCCACCACCGGCAAGCAGATGTTGGCTGGGTGCATCTTTGAATAAATTTTTGAAGACGGTGTGGTAGAGCTGATTGTCGCTTGGCAGTGAGCTGGCAGCACTGGCCATGGCATAGGCAAGCGAACTGGCCACCGTGGTTTTGTGTTGTAGAGCTTCTACGATGGCACGATTGGAGAGTTCAATACGTTGCCACTCTCGTTGTTCTAAGGTTTTTCGAGCTTCTGTTTGGATTAATAATGAGGCTAAGACTAAAAAGATAACTAAACAAATAACAAATACGAGAGGGAGTCGGAACTGGAGTTTATTCCACCAACGAGGGGTGTAGCTAAGAGGCATAATGTTTAAAACTCCATTTATCACTTATCTGCTTACAGTGAAGTCCTGCCGTAGCAAGACATGCTAAGTTCATAGATAATCTATAATACTAACACAACAATTATGGCGACTAATTTCAAAGTTAGCATAGGAGTACCAGTCGCTTTGGCGTAGAATAATCGGCACACGAAACAGGAGATAAGAATGTTAGATCCTACAAAAATTGAAGAAATGGTGCAGAGCCTATCAAAGGTTATGCCGCCTGGTTTAACCGCGATTCAAGCTGACATCGAAAAGAATGTGCGTGCAGCTTTATCAGCCACCTTTGCCAAATTGGATTTGGTCACCCGGGAAGAGTTTGATGTGCAAACACAAGTCTTGCTTCGCACCCGTGAAAAATTAGAAGCCCTAGAGCAGCGAGTAGCTGATCTAGAGAAGTAAAATGTGCACAGCGAGTAGCTGATCTAGAGAAGTAAAATGTGCACAGCGAGTCGCTGATCTAGAAAAGTAAGATGAGCACAGCGAGTAGCTGAATCTAGTGAAGTAACTTTATAAGAAACTATATAAGAGCAAGAAACGAAACATGTCTGAATTTAACAATGTAACCATCACCCGTGAAGCCAATGTTTATTTTGATGGTAAGGTCACTAGTCGTACAGTCACCTTCGATGATGGCACAACAAAAACGTTGGGTATTATGATGCCCGGTGACTACACCTTTGGTACTGCCAAAGCTGAATTGATGGAAATCATGGCTGGTGAGCTAACGTACCGACTAGACGGCACAGAAGAATGGCTTGCTATTAAAGGTGGTGAATCTTTTAATGTGCCCGCTGATTCATCATTTGATTTAAAAGTGACACAACTGGCAGATTACTGCTGTTCTTATCTGGACTGAAATCTGAACTAACACGATGAAACCAAGGATGGTTAACAATGAATATAGCAACGGTTCATAGCCGAGCAATAACAGGCATTAACGCACAACCGGTGACGGTTGAAGTACATATTTCTAATGGCTTGCCGCAGCTGTCTATTGTCGGCATGGCTGAAACGGCCGTCAAAGAAAGTAAAGATCGTGTACGCTCAGCGCTGCTGAATTCACAGTTCACCTTTCCTCAACAACGTATCACTATTAATCTCGCACCAGCCGACTTACCCAAAGAAGGTGGCCGTTTTGATTTGCCGATCGCCTTAGGTATTTTGGCTGCATCAGGTCAAATTCCATTAAGTTCATTAACCGATAAAGAATTTATTGGTGAACTGGGTTTAACCGGCGAGTTACGCAGCGTACGTGGTGTTTTGCCCACTACGTTAGCGGTGACTGCGGCGAATAGAGAGTTAGTGTTGCCAGCAGTCAATGCCAATGAAGCAGCATTAATTAATGATGCCAAAAGTTATGGGGCTAATCATTTATTAGAAGTCTGTGCCCATTTGCATGGCCAACAAGATTTAGCCTTAGTCGAAAAATCCTCGAACACATTACAGGCCGACTATTCAGACTTAGCTGATGTACGCGGTCAGGCTCATGCCAGAAGAGCGTTAGAAGTTGCTGCCGCTGGCCAACATAGTCTCCTTTTTTCTGGCCCWCCYGGYACGGGTAAAACCATGTTAGCCAGTCGMTTGCCGGGCATATTATCTGAAATGACGGAACAAGAAGCAGTGGAGTCGGCCACCGTRCAYTCKATTTCTAGCAATGGTTTTAAGGTTGAACGTTGGCGACAACGACCYTTTAGRTCGCCCCATCATACGGCTTCAGCGGTAGCGATGGTSGGTGGTGGYAGYCAACCCMRRCCRGGCGAGATCTCCTTAGCGCATAACGGYGTATTGTTTTTAGATGARYTGCCCGAGTTTGAYCGWCGRGTATTAGAAGTCTTACGTGAACCRATMGAGTCGGGAAARATCAYYRTTTCACGRGCAGCAAACCAAGCTGAGTTCCCTGCTCGTTTTCAACTKGTCGCKGCWATGAACCCATGCCCTTGTGGTTATTTRGGMGAAGCWCGYTGTCATTGYACCGAAGAGCAAGTTCGCCGTTATCGAGCCAAAGTTTCAGGGCCATTAATGGATCGWATMGATATGTTGGTCGAAGTACCGCCRGTAGMMAAATCRTTATTACGSCCMAGTAYYAMTGRAMCCCAACAAGAAAGTAGTGCTCARGTRCGWGARCGSGTCAGTGCTGCCAAACAACGCCAARYTMAACGAGCAGGCAAAGCGAATTATTTACTSCAAGGTAAAGAAATMGAAAAAYATTGTGCGTTGCARGAGAGTGAYTATCAATTACTCGAGCAGGCCATTACTCGTYTGGGATTATCAGCACGAGCCTATCATCGCATCTTAAAAGTAGCACGTACCATYGCTGATTTGGCCGGTTCGGAACAAATTCAAACCAGTCATTTATCTGAAGCGATTRSYTATCGACGMTTGGATAAATAGTTWTGGTGGTRGATAATRCATTKMATMAGCAAGAAACGATGACTAAGAAACTTTGTGTTTTATTTCAGAAGGATATGAAARATGACTAAAGTATTAATCGTTGATGATGAGCAGCTTACACTTGCAATAATAGAAGCGATGTTAGCAAAGGGGGGTTATGATGTGATCACTAGCACTGACGGCAAGGAAGTTAAAAACCTGCTGGACAGTGAACATCCCGATATATTGATTATCGATATATTTATGCCCGATGTAGATGGCATTGAGAACATTAAAGCGGTTAGAAAAACGCATCCAACTTTGCCGATCTTAGCAATATCTTCGAATAGTGATTTTTTAAGAATG
>NVRG01000104.1 GCA_002400805.1 Gammaproteobacteria bacterium | reverse complement strand
CATATTTAACCGCGTGATTAAGATCAAGCACTAAGCGTAAGGTGTTTTTATCCCATTGTGCATGACGAATCGCGCGTACAGGTGTTCCTGCCAATTTAGGCATAGCAAGCGTTTTGTTTTGTTTGGACGCTTTAAGGTCGATAACGAGCCGATCAGGATTAGCTAATGTAAAGGTGCTGTATTGAACTTTACTATCGAGATCAAAAACTAAGCGGGTACCTTGTTCTGACGTAGACAAACGTACGTTTTCAACTGTAGCTGACCAGAGGTTAGTGGTGATTAACAATAATAATAAGCTCAGTAGAGTACGGAGCATGAGCATCTTCCCAAAATTACACTTTGTTAATTGTGAGATCCTTGCGATTAAAAATCAAGTTTTCTTTTTAATTAAAGGAGATAGCGCCGATAGTTGAATTATTTGTTAAGTTGCTCACAGACTTTTTTACCTGCTAGTGAATGAGCGGTGAAATCAGCAATGCGGGCATGATCCTGATACTTTATTTCCAGAACAAGGTCGGGTTTTGGTAAGTACTCACTACCCTGTGTTGCCCATTCAACTAAACATAAGGAGCTATTGCTGAAGTAATCATCAAGACCAAGGTAAGTTAACTCTTCCGGATCAACAACCCGGTAGAGATCAAAATGAAAGACCGTGCGAGCCGATAAATCGTATCGTTCAACGAGGGTATAGGTTGGACTTTTTACATTTCCTTGATGGCCTAATGCGTGTAACAGTCCGCGACTGAAGGTTGTTTTTCCCGCGCCAAGCTCGCCTTCTAAATAGATGGTGAATTGTGTTGGCGGGCACAGCTGGGCTAGTTGTTTGCCCAGCGCGAGTGTGGCTTGTTCATCGCCTAGAAAAATGTCCAAAACATGGCCGGTTAATAGATTAGGTTAGATAAGTGGCGTAAGTGTGGCATCAAATCCATCGCCAACATACCGCGCTCGCCATCTTTTTCTGCAGCCTTGTTACCGGCCATACCATGCAGTGTTACACCGACACAGGCAGCATCCATCAGCGGGAAGTGTTGGGCTAATAAGCCACCAATAACACCGGCAAGCACGTCACCCATACCGCCAGTTCCCATACCAGGGTTACCCCATGTGGAGAGTCTTGTTGGGGCTTCACCATTATAGATTAAGGTGCCCGAGCCTTTTAAGACGATAATGCCTCCATAGCGATTTTGCAGTTCTTTTACTGCGGCAAAACGATCCGCTTGAATTTCAGCGGATGAACAATCGAGTAGTCGTGCGGCTTCACCGGGATGAGGCGTTAAAATCCACTGATTGTGACGCTGTGGGTTTTTGCTCAGTAAATTTAAGGCGTCGGCATCGACCACCAAGGGAATGTTAGTTTCGATGGCTTTTTGGAATAATGATTCACCCCATTCACCTTGGCCTAAACCTGGGCCGATGGCGAGCGAATTGGCGGGCCGTAATAATGGAGCAAGATCATCAGCATGTTCCACCCCGTGACACATTAATTCAGGCCTTGAAAGGTTTAATAAGGGGCCATGGGTACTACGTGTTGCAATGCTAATTAGACCCGCCCCCACACGAGCACCTGCTTCTGCTGCAATACGTGCCGCACCGGGCATGCCATGATCACCACCAATAATAAGTAGGTGACCATATAAACCTTTATGACCGGTACGTTCTCTAGGCGCTAAACCGGAAGCATCATTTTCTAAGCTTACTCGTCGCGCGATAGGCGTTAATTCTCGGTAAACTGAAGAGGGGATCTTTAATGAGTCAAAACAGACTGTGCCACAGTAATTGGGACCTTCACCCGTGAATAAACCTTTATTTAAACCCATGAAACTTAAGGTAATGCTAGCTTTTACCGCAATGCCTAATGCGCTACCGGTATCGGCATGTAAGCCTGAAGGACTGTCCAGCGATAATACGGGGGCACGTTTATCGCTGTTGATCGCTTCGATAGCAGCCCTATATTGACCGGTCACTTCACGATTAATGCCGGTGCCTAACATCGCATCAACGATCACATCGGTTGAAGGCAATGTATCTTCAAAAGTATGAACTTCCGTGCCGGTAGCAAGTAATGCATCTCGAGCAGCAGCCGTTTCTATATTTAACTTAGCTACGTCACCCACTTGATAGACAACGACGCGATAATCTTTTTCTAATGCTTGTCTGGCCAAATCAAACCCATCACCACCGTTATTGCCGGTGCCACACACTATCAATAGCCGTTCAGCTTGTGGCCAGTGGTTTTTTATATTGGTAAGTGCTGCTGCACCCGCACGTGCCATCAATTTAGACGTAGCAATATTGTGCTTTTCAGTGATGATGCGATCTAGTTCACGCGTTTGTTCAGCAGTGTAAAGATCGTGAGGTAGGTTAAGCATAGAATTTATTCCAATTCATAGTTATTTAAGGTGGTGCGAAATGTTTACGCGCCTAAGCTTAAGTTTCTAGTAAATAGATGATTTTATTGAAGAGCTAGCAGTGTAGGCGATCCATTCTATCAATAAAACTCAAATGTTTTGATTCAAAGGATAAGTAATACTTATAAAGTCTGAGTCCCCTATAATAGCTTGGATGGGGGAACTAAATACAGCTTTAACGATGAAAGAATTACTAAATAAAGCACAGCAATGGGCACAATCATTGGGTTTTCAGCAGCTTGGCGTCAGTGATATCGATTTGTCGACGGCTGAGACACAATTAACATCATGGTTAAAAGCAGGATTTCACGGCGACATGGATTATATGGCACGCCATGGCACTAAGCGTAGTCGGCCTGAAGAATTAGTGCCAGGAACCGTACGTGTAATTACGGTGCGCATGGACTATTGGCCGGATGGCGCGACGGATGCATGGACCGTTATAAATGATCGGCAACAAGGGTTTATTTCTCGTTATGCCTTAGGGCGTGATTATCATAAATTGATGCGTAAGCGCCTAGCTAAGTTGGCCGCCAAGATTGAAAACGAAGTGGGTGATACTGGCTACCGTGTTTTCTGTGATAGTGCTCCGGTTATGGAAAAAGCATTGGCACAAAAATCCGGGCTAGGTTGGATCGGTAAACACAGTAATGTGCTCAGTCGAGAGCATGGCTCCTATTTCTTTTTAGGTGAAATCTATACCGATATTCCCCTTCCCGTGACCGACGCTATTTCCGATCATTGTGGCTCATGCACGGCATGTATCGATATTTGTCCAACACAGGCCATCGTTGCGCCATATCAAGTGGATGCTCGGCGCTGCATTTCATATCTAACGATTGAATTACGTGGGAGTATTCCGGTTGAGTTTCGGTCGATGATGGGCAATCGAATTTATGGCTGTGATGACTGCCAGTTAATTTGCCCCTGGAATAAATTTTCCCAAGTCACGGTGGAGTCGGATTATTTACCCCGGCATGGTTTAGATAGTCCTCAATTAGTTGAATTATTTTCTTGGACCGAGCAAGAATTTCTAACACGATTAGAAGGCAGCCCAATTCGACGYATAGGCCATGAATGTTGGTTGCGTAATATCGCGGTGGCCCTTGGYAATGCTGAAAAAACACCTGTCGTGATGGCGGCGTTAACTCAACGTCTGAATGATGAATCTGAGTTGGTGCGTGAGCATGTAAGCTGGGCCTTGGCTCAAGCTTGATTGTCATAATGGTGTAATAAATAATCGGTACCCTCTCTCCGCTGCCCACGAGTTGCAGCTACAGCCATTGAGAGAGTCCTGATAGTGAAACTTTATACTGTTTCCAAATTACTTATTACTGCCGTTATCTTTTTTATTCTAATGTCAGTTGCCATTGGCACCTGGGGCTGGAAAGAGTTAGATAAACCGTACCAAATTTCCCATGATTTTCAGCAACGCAAAGCCTTATTTGATATTGATGCACGTATATTACTGGAACGTTATTTAGCCTCAGGCAATGCCGACTTATTGCAGCAAGCAGAAACAACCCTACAGCAATTAATAGATAGCGATATATATTGGTTAAATGCAGATGATAATGCATCAATTAAACGTGCAGTAAATCAGGTTCAGGAAAAGGTACAACTGGTCAGAACCGCAGGAAAATTAGCGGGTAACCCTCAGGCTTTAATGATCAATAATGAGCGAGAAAGAGCAGGAGATTTAGCTTTTTTGGTCATTTATGCCAAGCAAGCGCCGTTGGGTATGCAGGCCATTCAGATCGAGCTATTAGCGTTATTGACGCACTTAAGTGATTCTTTAGTGAAGACCGCTCATTTACGACAGCAGTATATGACGTCCCGAGTTGAGAAGATAAAAAACGCCTTGTTAGCTGAAAATATACGATTCATGTCGTTAGCAAATCAATTGTCGGTTTTACCTAGGTTTGGTATCTATACTGACGTTGATGAGGATGATCTTAGTGCTGAGAACCCTGAGGAAATTGGTCAAAATAGTATCGATTCGCTGTTATCGCTGACTAATCGTTACAATAAAGAGCTCACTAATACCTTGGAATTTGCCCAGCGCTTACATGAAGGGCGACTTGCCTTGAATGGCTCAATCGCGGCGTTAGATCAGGTGTTAAATGGTTTTTCAGCCCATATTGATATCATTAAGTCTGATATTACCGCTCGGGTGAAATGGCTATTAATTTTTTCGGTAGGCATTATTGTGGTTGTGATCGGCCTCTTGTTTTTATTGCAAAACAAGATGATCGTATTCTTAAGTCAATTAGAAACCTTCTTGAGAAAAATGGTACAAGGCAATTACAATCAGAAGATGGAAGCTAATCTGTCTTATGACGAAATTGAGTCGGTTGAAAAGTCAGGCACACAATTACAGGCTTACCTTGCCAGTTTGATTGATAAACTGAGCAGTGAATCCCAACAAGTCATGGTCGCGACTAATGAAATGCAGTCAGTGTCGAATATTGCTGTCGAGCTCACACAACAACAACAACAAGCCACCGTTCAAGTCGTAAACTCGGTGGCTCAATTATCTTCATCATTTAAAGGTGTTGCCAGCAATGCAGCAGCGGCCTCTATCTCGGCAAATGCAGCGAAAGAAGCAACCTTGGAAGCAAAAAAACGTTTAACTCAAGCAGCCCAAGCCACTCAAAAACTAGCTACTGACTTGTTATCAATGGGCGAGGTGATGACGCGTCTTGAGGCTAATGGAAAAAATATTGGTGCTGTACTTGAGGTTATTCAAAATGTTGCAGAACAAACCAATCTATTAGCTTTAAATGCCGCGATTGAAGCCGCGCGAGCGGGGGCGCATGGTCGCGGTTTTGCCGTGGTGGCTGACGAAGTGAGGCAGCTTGCATACCGTACCACTGAATCAACAGGAGAAATTCGCACGATCATTAATGAATTGGTCGCAACCAGTACCGAGGCCACAGCGATTGTGAAATTACACAGTGCCTATGCAAGCGATTGTGCAACGCAGGCATATGATGCTGAAGCTGCGATCCAGCCGGTAGTGATAGCAGTAGAAAATATTACCGAAATGAATGGGGCCATTGCAAATCTGACCCAACAGCAAACGGCGACAGTTGATGAAATTGTTGATAACGTCGATGAAATCAAATCTCATTCCGAGCTGGTGAGCAGACATATTGTTGAAATCAGCCGTACTGGCAACAGCTTGGCACAAGTCAGTGATACCTTAAATACTTTGATTAAACAGGTAAAAGCTTAATAGTCGTAGCGGTAGAAAGATAAAAGCTAAATACAGGATCAGCGAGAGGAAGTAGCAACGGGATCAATTTTCTGTTGTTTATGTTTGTACATTTCCCGGTCAGCAAAACTCAGAAGTGAATCAACATCTGAAGCCGTATCAGGATAGATGGCAATGCCAATACTCACGCCGATTTCTGCGGAGATGCCATTGACCGCAACGGGCTGCGTTATCGTGGCCTTGATTTTATCGGCGACTTCTTCAGGATTAATATTACCATCACTGGTATCGATGATGACAATAAATTCATCACCACCAAACCGACCAATCACATCACTGTCACGAAGAATGTAACGAAGTTTATCA
>NVRG01000103.1 GCA_002400805.1 Gammaproteobacteria bacterium | reverse complement strand
TTTATAAAAGTGCATTGTTAATTGTTTTACTGAAATCATCTTCATCTTTGCCATTATGTGGTTCATCTTGGTTGCTTACGGCTTAATCCTGTCATAAAAATCCTATGCACTCCCCCGAGCTGGTTTGATTAAGTTATGTGTACAACCCAATCATCGTCCATCTGGGAGGATTAGACCTTGCTCTGGATCAAGGATGGTTTTGTTTTAGATACAAAAAAGCCAGTCATCGAGACTGGCTTTTTTTAGTGAAACAATTAGTTTGTTTTAAGAGTTGATTAATCCATAGGCAATTAAGGCGAACCAAAATGCAGCAAATGAAATAATGATATAAGGGAATTGTTCAATGACAAATTTTTCTAGTTTTTCCATGATATTTTCTCTTACTTTTTAAATAGAGTTTTTTACGAAATTTGAGCTAACAATAGCAGTTACGGCGCTATTATGCCAATTTGTCATCGGCAATATGGTAGTGAGGATCTTCCAATACATTGACCTCAATAAGACTCTCGGCATTTTTCAATAGCAGTTTGCATTCATCACTTAAGTGACGCAGATGTAGTTTTTTCCCTGCTTTGATATAACGCTCGGCAAGATTATCAATGGCTTCGATTGCTGAGTGGTCATAAACACGCGAATTTTTGAAATCTAGGATTACATCGTTAGGACCTGATTTCGGGTCAAATAACTCTGCGAAGTTGCGTACCGAACCAAAAAACAAGGGGCCATTCAATTCATGCTCCATCGAACCTTGCTCATTAACCGAACTATTAATATAAATATGCTTGGCATGCTGCCATGCAAATACAAGGGCGGAAATAATAATACCGACTATCACGGCAATCGCCAGATCAGTGAATACGGTGATCACGGCCACAGAGATGCCGATCAAGGTATCAGATAAGGGGATACGGCCAAGTAGGCGGAAGCTGGCCCACTCAAAGGTACCTAATACCACCATAAACATAACCCCCGTTAAGGCGGCTATGGGAATCACTTCGATAAGCGGTGAGGCAACTAAAATAAAGAATAATAAAAATAGGGCGGCCGATAAACCCGATAGACGGCCACGACCACCCGAATTAATATTGATCATGCTTTGACCAATCATCGCACAACCACCCATGCCACCAAAAAATCCTGTGACCGTATTGGCAACACCCTGAGCGACACATTCCTTATTAGGTCGGCCGGTAGTTTCGGTCATTTCATCAATTAAGGTTAAAGTTAATAACGATTCAATCAAGCCAATCAGGGCCAAAATGAAGGCATAGGGGGCAATAATGACTAAGGTTTCCCAGTTTAATGGCACAGTGGGAATACTAAATTCAGGAAAACCGCCGGCAATGGAAGCAATATCGCCCACCGAGCGAATATCCAAATCAAGACCAATAGCCAGTAAAGAGACGACAAGAATGGCAGCAAGAGAGGAAGGTACGGCCTTAGTTAATTTTGGTAAAAATTGACTGATAAACATGGTTAGGCCAACCAATGCCAACATGGTCCATAAGGGATTACCGGTTAGCCATTGCTCGATGCCATTACTATCTTCAACCTTGAATGATTTTAATTGTGCCAAGAAAATCACCAAGGCCAAGCCATTAACAAAACCCAGCATTACTGGGTGAGGCACCATACGGATAAACTTCCCTAGGTGGAATGTTCCAGCCAGAATTTGGAATGTCCCCATTAATACCACAGTAGCAAATAGATATTGCACACCATGTTGAGCGACCAGGGCGACCATGACAACCGCTAAGGCGCCAGTCGCACCGGAGATCATGCCCGGACGTCCGCCGATAACAGCGGTAATTAAACCAACAAGGAAGGCAGCATAAAGGCCGACTAAGGGTTCAACACCAGCAACAAAAGCAAAAGCAACGGCTTCTGGCACTAATGCGAGGGCGACAGTTAAACCGGATAATACGTCGTTTTTGACGTTGCTCGGTCTTTGGGTAAGCAGAGTAAACATGTAATACCTTGAGGCTTAAATGATTGGGCAAAAATAGCTGAGCTTGCTTGGCGATAACCACATGACTTGGTATTTAACGTTGCACTGATGCTTCATCAGTAACGTAGAGTCTTGTCGATATCGCGAACACCAGAATAGCTCGCAGAGATGGGCGCTAATTATCCTGATTTACACGGTGAAAGTCCAGTTGGTGGAACGAGGTAGTGGCGATTGTCACAATTTTGTCACTTACCCACAAAATCTGTGGATAACTCTGTGAGTAATTGGCAGAGAACTCGCTAAGTCATTCTTTAATAATGTCAGTCGAGAGATTGGTTAATAAATAACCATAAATTTATAGTTTATAAAAATCATCATGTTAGCGGTATTTTTAGCTGTTTCAATAACTTAGCGCAAATGTCTCACCTTAGGTTTGAGCTTTAATTGTAGGAGGTGCATAACTTGATAAATGCTTACTCACTGTTAACGCCTTGTTATGTATGGTGATGAATAAATAAAGCAGGGTAATTTGATATCTATTTATCATTAAGTTTAAGTAAATACTTGCGGAGAATAATTTTATTCTCTATATTTTCTCTTCTCATATTGTTCTCACTAGAGAGGAGAAGATAATGCTTACTGAACGTCAACAAGATACTTTGGACTTTATCCGTAACTATATTCAAAATCATGGACGCTCACCCTTAGTAGCTGAAATCGCAAAAGGACTAGGTATCAGCTCACAAGGTACAACTCACCGTTATATTCAAGCCTTGGTTGATGCTGGGCTGATGGAACGTCATGTTGGTAGAACGCGTGGTCTGGTTTTGGTTAAACAATCTGCGGAACAGCAACATGAACTAACACAGCCTGTGATATTGCCCGTAATGGGAAAAATTGCTGCTGGCCGTTTGATAGAAGCCGTCGCTGATGAAACCGAAATTGATTTAAGTGAAATGTTTTCGGGCAAGGACCGTTTTGTGCTTAAGGTGAATGGTGACTCGATGATTGATAAAGCCATCATGTCGGGTGACTGGGTAGTGGTGCAATCACAACCGCGGGCACGCAATGGTGAAATTGTTGTTGCCTTAGTTGATGGTTATGATGCCACCTTAAAAACATTGTTAATTAATGATGATGGCACGGTGACGTTAATGCCTGCTAATGCTGATTATGAACCGATTACTTTGTCATCGGAGCGCGTCAGAATACAGGGTGTGGTGGTGGGCCAGTTACGTACCTATCCTTAAGCAGTAGCTGATATGGAGGACTCGCAAGCATGGCCACGTATGATCGCCTTGGTGGACATGAATTGTTTTTTTGCCGCGATTGAACAGCAAGATCATTCTGATTGGCAAAAGAAACCAGTGGCGGTGACTAATGGCCGCTTAGGCACCACTATTATTACTTCATCTTATGAGGCGAGAGCATACGGTATTAAAACCGGCATGAGGTTAAAACAAGCCCGACTATTGTGCCCTCATCTGATTCAGGCCCCTTCTAGGCCGTATCGTTATGCTGATATTTCAACAAAAATCATGGCATCATTGCTTAATATCACGCCAGATATTGAGATTTACAGTGTGGATGAAGCCTTTCTTGATTTGACGCATTGCCAACATTTATATCATAGCCCGTTGGATATCGGCCAGAAGATCAAACAGCAAGTGAACAAAGCTACTTCAGGTTTAAGTTGTTCCGTTGGTATTAGTGGTGATAAAACAACCGCGAAGTTTGCCGCGAAAAAACATAAACCGGATGGACTGACGATTATTCATCCCGATAATGCTGAAGCAATACTTGCTGATGAAGTTATCACTGAGCTATGCGGTATCAATAAAGGTGTGGCCGGTTTTCTCAAACAATATCAAGTGACGCATTGCAAACACATGAAACAGATTCCGATCAGTATATTGGCGAAACGTTATGGCAATCTAGGTCGACGTATCTGGCTAATGGCTCAAGGTAAAGATCCGGAACCGCTGCTGACTGACGTTAAACCACCGAAAACGATAGGGCATGGCAAAGTCATGCCACCGGAAACCAAAGATAGACAGATCATTCTGACTTACTTTCAACATATGGCGGAGAAGGTTGCAGCTAGGTTACGACAACACCATTATCAGGCCAATCATTTTTTTATAGGTTTAAAAACTCAACAGGGTTGGTTAAAAAATAAGGCTAGCACGGCTTTTTTTACTGATGATGGCCGAGAGATATACCATCTCTGTCAGCAGTTTATCCAATTTTTTTGGCAAGGTCAGGGAGTATGGCAAGTTCAAGTGACGGCATTCAATCCACAGCATTATGTGCAGCAGGATTTATTTGCTGAGCTTGAAACCGGTCAGCAACGTGATGAACTTAATCATGCGATAGACGATGTTAATAATCGTTATGGTGAATTTACGATAGCACCCGCACGGCTGATAAATCGATCAACCATGCCAAATGTGATTGCACCCGCATGGAAACCTACAGGGCATCGGAAAACAGTTTAATGAGAATGATTAACCAAACTGGGTTCTAAAGCTTTCCTTGATATCTTCTTCAATATCGTTGTAATCAAACTCGGTCAAACCAAAAAACTCTAAAACGGGCTCTTTAGCTAGCAGCCACTCACTATCATCGGTCATGAACTTATATTTGTTTAAGGCGTTACTGGCAAATTTTGCTAGGGCGTATAAATTTTTCTGTAGAGTACTTACATCAGTTGCTTGTAAGAAGTCTGGCTCGTGGTGTCTTAAGATTAATTCGCATAGGGTTTTTGGTAAATTCCATGAATTAGCGACAAAAAAACCAATAATCGCGTGATTAGTTTGATAGTGATTTTCTTCAATGTCGGTAAAGATAGTTTCTGGATGATTATTAGCTTCTATTAAGGTTTCTTTATAGTCAGCGTACTTCATCGCCATTAATGGGATGCCACAATCCCTGAATAGGCCAAAGGCATAGGCATCTTCAATGGGACAGTCACTTTGCAAGTTTAGTTGTGCCAAAAGAATGCTGATCATATTGGCCGTTTCCATTGCTGTATCCCAATATTTCTCATGGGATATCGCAGATTTTTTGCCACTAAATGCTGTTTGTAACTGGAAAAAGGAAACTAAATTACTGATATTGTCACAACCTAGCAACATGACGCTTTGTTTGATATCCGTAATGGTTCTGTTTAAACCAAAAACCGGCGAATTAACCGTTTTTAACACATTAGCAGATAAAGCAACATCTTTAGAGATAACTTCTGCAAAGGCGATGGGCGATGGATCTGGGAGAGATTGTTCGAGTTGTAACTCAGCGAGAGCTTGAGGTTTTGCTGGGATCTGAAAACCAGTAATAATGCTTTTGGCGGCAGCTTCCGTAATATCAAACATTAATGTCGAATTCCTTATGGGTAATGATTTGCGAGCATTTTTACCGTATTTCGAGAATAAGTTATCTTTTTGTCAATGTACTTAAAGACATAATTTAGGACGATAGTCGCTCTAAGTCAATAATCCTCCATCATTTATTTATCATGTTATATATGTCTATTATTATGCAAACAAGGATGTATATTTGTGGATAGCTTGACGTAAAAGAAAATAGGCTATAGCTTCCCAAATATGAGTGAGAAACGAGAATCTAATCGATTATGAGTGAATATCTAAGGCTCAAACACGTCGTTACACTATTAGCGGTGATTTGGACCGTGTTATTAATGGCATCGCTGCAGTGGAATTATCATAATGAAAAGCAAGAAACAGTTGAACTTGCAACCAATCAATTAGACACTAGCTTTAAAAAAATTGATGCCTTTCGTGCTTGGTTTGCCTCGCATGGCGGCATTTATGTCGCGGTAAGTGATGATTTAGCCCCTAATACAGCCTTAGCAAGCAGTCGTCGTGATTTAGAAACCCTCTCGGGCTTGAAACTCACCCTGATAAATACGCCATATCTATTGAGAGATATACAAAATAATTATATGGATGAGTTCAGTGGTAGTGCCCATATGATTGGTTGGGATCCCATCAATACCCTTAATACCCCCGATGAGTGGGAAGGCGAA
>NVRG01000102.1 GCA_002400805.1 Gammaproteobacteria bacterium | reverse complement strand
CTCTTCGGCTTGTCTATCCGCTTCAGCCAAGCGTTTTTTCTCTTCTTCTGCACGGCGTTCTTCCGCCATTATTTGTTTACGTTCTTCTTCTACTAAGCGTGCTTGTTCCGCTTGTTGCTGCCGTTCTTCTTCAACTATACGGGCTTGTACTGCTTTTTTCTGCCGCTCTTCTTCCACTATGCGTGCTTGCTCGGCTTTAAGTCGTTTCTGCTCTTGAACTTTTCGTTCTTGCTCCAACTTTTGAATTTTTTCTTGCTGCTCTTTGACTTTTAACTCACGTTGCTGTTGTTCGAGCTTGGCTCGCTCTTGCTGTGCTAAAACTTCCTGTTCCTTACGTAGCAATTCTTTGTGTGTTTCTGCTAACTGTTTTTCAACCTTCGTTTGCCTATCTTCTTCTGCGCTACGTTGTTTTTGCTCAATTTCCTGTTGGCGTACCATTTCGGCAAGAATACTGTTTTCATCTATCACCGTTGCTTTAACAATATCGACTTGCGGCTGGACCATTACCGGCCGACTTTCTGTGTTCATTCCCACCACAAATAAGGCAACTAAACCGATATGTAGTACCAGTGAATAACTTCCAGCAATTATGTTTTCAAAAATACTATTTTTCATCTGTTTATGGTGTAGGTTCGATCTCAGTTTGTTTAGTAATCAAGCCCACGCTCGGCGCACCTGCTTTTTGCAATAAGGTCATCACCGTGACCACTTGGCCATAGTTAACCGCACTATCACCTTTCACCATCACCGGTGTATTTGGGCTACGCCGTAATACGGCCGCCACTTTAACCAATAATTGTTGGGCTTCAAGCGGTTCATCTTGTTTATCCCCAATGGTGACATAAAATTTACCTTCCGCATCAATAGATACGACCAACGGTTCACTATTATCTTCGGGTACATCTATTGCGTTGGAATCTGCAGTAGGTAAGTCTACATTGACACCTTGAGTCAACATCGGCGCCGTAATCATAAAAATGATCAATAACACCAACATGACATCAATGTAAGGCACCACATTGATCTCAGACATTGGTTTTCGACGTTGACGTTTGTGTCGATATACAGCCATGCTTGTGTACTCTTAACCTTGTTGGCGTTGCAAGATAGAAGAGAACTCTTCAAGGAAAGTGTCATAACGATTAATTAATCGCTCAACCTCATGCGAGTAGCTGTTATATGCAATAACGGCAGGTATCGCAGCAAACAAGCCCATCGCCGTCGCGATCAACGCCTCCGAGATACCGGGCGCCACCATCGCCAGCGTAGCTTGTTGTACATTAGCCAAAGCACGGAAGGAATTCATGATGCCCCAGACGGTGCCAAACAAACCTATATAAGGACTGGTGGAACCGGCCGTTGCTAAAAAGGGTAATGACATTTCCAACTGATCAACTTCACGTGCTAAAGAAATGCGCATGACGCGTTGCGCACCTTCTAATACAAGACCCGTATCAGTCGAGGACTTTTGCAGTCGAATAAATTCTTTAAAGCCCACTTCAAAAATACCTTCCATACCAGTACTTTTATGTGGCCGTGAAGAGATATCTTCATATAGACGGTTGAGCTCATTACCTGACCAGAATTTATCTTCAAACGAATCCGCATCACTTTTAGCTAGCGCCAACTCACCACGCTTTTTGAAAATTAAGGTCCAGGAGTACAAAGAGATTAATAACAATGTCAACAGGACTAACTGCACCAATAAACTGGCTTCCAATATCAGCGTTACTAAAGAAAGATCAGCGCTCACGTTGTATCTCCGTCAAAATAAATGCAGGTATCGACCTGGGTCGAAACCTGTCTGAGTCTAAACACGCGACTTTGACCACCGCCTCGCACAACAGTTCATCATCACGAAAAATTTTTTGTTCAAATTCCATACTTGCACCTGCAGCTTTGACTAAACAGGACCTTACCGCCAAAGCATCATTGAATCTTGCAGGTTTACGAAAATTTAATTGCATTGAATGTACAGCAAACAGACACTGATGTTGAGTAATTAATTCATCCTGCTCAAAACCTAGCGAGCGAATCCACTCAGTACGAGCGCGTTCCATAAAATTTAAATAGTTGGAATGGTAAACCACACCGCCACTATCCGTGTCTTCATAATAAACACGGATCGGCCAGTTAAACTCAGTCATTATTGTTACTGGCAGCGGGTGCTAAACCTAAATGTAACCATGCTTTTTTAGTCGCAACACGACCACGCGGCGTACGCATAATAAAACCTTCTTGGATTAAAAATGGTTCGATTACATCTTCAATCGTGCCTCGTTCTTCGCCTATCGCCGCTGCCAAATTTTCAACGCCAACTGGGCCGCCTTCAAACTTTTCAATGATGGCTAATAACAGTTTTCGATCCAACATATCAAAACCATTATTATCAACAGCCAGTAAGTCTAAGGCTTGGCGAGCCACTTCTGCCGTGATTTGGCCATCAAATTTCACTTCGGCATAATCACGCACGCGGCGTAATAATCGATTAGCAATACGCGGTGTACCTCGTGAACGTTTGGCAATTTCATGCGCACCTTGAATATCCAGTGGCACATCGAAGATGCGGGCACTACGCTGCACGATGGTGCTCAAATCTTCGCTATTGTAAAACTCTAACCGTTGCACGATGCCGAAACGATCACGTAACGGTGAGGTTAACGAGCCCGCACGGGTGGTTGCCCCCACTAGCGTAAAAGGTTCTAGATCTAATTTGATCGACCGTGCTGCGGGCCCTTCGCCAATCATAATATCGAGCTGATAGTCTTCCATCGCCGGGTATAACACTTCTTCCACGATCGGACTCAGACGGTGAATTTCATCTACAAACAAAACATCGTTGGGTTCAAGGTTGGTCAGTAATGCCGCTAGATCGCCAGGACGTTCTAATACTGGACCAGAGGTTTGTTTTAGATTCACGCCCATTTCATTAGCAATGATATGAGCCAAGGTGGTTTTACCTAAACCCGGTGGACCAAAAATTAACGTGTGATCTAAGGCTTCTTTACGTTTTCGAGCAGCGGAAACAAATAAATCCATTTGTTCTTTTACTGCCGGCTGACCAATATAATCACTTAAACTAGCGGGACGAATCGCCCTATCATGACGTTCTTCGTCGTTATTGGCTGTTGCGGTGATAAAACGATCTTCCATCAATTAATTTCTCTGTAAGGCCTGCCTAATAAGTTCTTCCGTAGTCATGCCATTGCTATATATGCGGCGAATCATCTTATCCGCCTCTGCCGGTTTATAACCTAAGGCGACTAATGCTTCGACTGCTTCCTCTTTGGCACCGGCCAAGCTGGCCGCTTCAGACACAACGGGTTTCAATCCCATGGCACCCATGACTTCTTTCAAACGATCACGCATTTCAATAATCAAACGTTCGGCTGTTTTTTTACCAACACCGGGCAAGCGCGTCAAACTGGCTGCATCACCTTCTTGCACACTGCGGGCAAAATCATCCACATCACTGCCCGATAAAATCGTTAATGCCAGTTTTGCCCCAACACCATTTACTTTGAGTAAACTACGAAAAAGTAAGCGCTCACGTATGGTAGCAAAACCATAGAGCAACTGTGCATCTTCACGTACAATAAGGTGGGTGAAAAGAGAGACTTCTTCATTCACCGCTGGCAAGCTACAAAAGGTCGACATCGGCGCCGCCACTTCATAACCCACACCTTGCACATCGAGCACCAGATTCGGTGCTTGTTTGTCTAAAATAATTCCACGTAAACGACCAATCATCGGCTATAACGCCCTCCACGGCGACTTGTGCGCATGCCTGCTGGCAGTTTTGAATTTTGACTACCGCCAACTGCGGCAAAATTAGCATGTGTCATCGCACAAGCCAAGGCATCCGCCGCATCTTCATCGGGCACTTCCGGTAATTTTAAAATCACCGACATCATATATTGAACCTGTTCTTTTTTTGCATGGCCATTGCCCACCACGGCTTTTTTTATTTGCGTCGCCGTATATTCATGCACCGATAAGTTCTGACTTACCCCAGCACAGATCGCAGCGCCACGTGCTTGACCTAGTTTTAAGGCCGAATCGGCATTTTTATGTAAAAACACTTTTTCAATGGCCATCATGTCAGGTTTATAACGCTGAATGATATCGGTCAAACCTTCAAATATTTGCTTTAAACGATCAGCAAACTCACCATCACCGACCATTAAGCGGCCATTAATCACATGGTGTATTTTTTGGTTATCTAGCTCAATGATGCCAAAGCCAGTTTTACGAGAACCCGGGTCGATACCTAAAATACGTGTCATGAAAAAGCGCCTACTCGCCTAACTTCGCCATTACCTCAGCAGAGAAGTCAGCGTTGGTATAAACCTCTTGCACGTCATCCAAGTCTTCGAATGCATCAATCATCGCCAACGCTTTTTCCGCATCTTTCACATCTAAGCTAACCGTCGTTTCCGGATGCATGGTCACTTCAGCAGAAGCGGCTTCTAGACCTGCGGCATCCAAAGCATCTTTCACTGAGGCATAATCTTCTGCCGTCGTAAACACATCAATGGTGCCATCGTCATTGGTCACGATATCATCTGCACCGGCTTCTAATGCTGCTTCCATCACCGTGTCTTCATCGGCGCCCGCCGCATAAGAAATAATGCCTTTCTTACTAAATAAATAAGCCACACTGCCATCGGTGCCCATATTGCCCCCACGCTTAGCAAAGACATTACGCACCTCCGCCACCGTACGGTTACGATTATCGGTTAAACAATCCAGCATAATGGCAATACCACTGGGGCCATAACCTTCATAACGAATCTCATCGTAGCTCATGCCTTCTAATTCACCGGCACCACGTTTGGTTGCACGCTCGATAACATCACGTGTCATATTGCCGCTCAACGATTTATCAATGGCAGCCCGCAAACGTGCGTTATTATCCGGATCACTACCGCCTTCTTTTGCAGCAACAGTGATTTCACGAATAAATTTGGTAAACAACTTACCGCGCTTGGCATCTTGGGCACCTTTACGATGCTGGATGTTTGCCCACTTACTATGACCTGCCATGACTCTCTACCTCTAAATTCTTTTGTTCAAACTAACTRTTTTGCCACCAATGTATTCCAGTTCGGRTACATCTTGTCACGAGCATAAACATGATCGAAATATAAAGAYTGTAATTGCTCAGTGATMGGGCCACGRCCACCGTTRCCAATCTCACGATTATCTAATTCRCGAATMGGRGTTACTTCTGCTGCTGTGCCRGTGAAGAACGCTTCATCRGCCACATAAACTTCATCRCGGGTAATGCGTTTTTCAACCACTTTCAGRCCAATGTCTTCAGCCAARGTCATCACSGTTGCACGRGTAATGCCTTCCAATGCTGATGTCAGYTCTGGSGTRTAYARCACMCCATCACGCACCATAAAGAARTTTTCACCACTGCCTTCAGCAACAAACCCTTCCGTATCTAATAATAAGGCTTCGTCATAACCRTCCTTCACCGCTTCTTGCARSGCCATGATTGAGTTCATGTAGTTRCCATTYGCTTTGGCTTTACACATGGTGATGTTGACATGGTGACGAGTGAATGACGACGTCTTGATACGGATGCCGTTTTTCATATTATCTTCACCAAGGTATGAACCCCAGTCCCAAGCCGCTATCATCACATGGGTACGTAAATTATCAGCACGAATGCCCATGCCTTCACTGCCGTAAAAACACATCGGACGAATATAGGCTGAGTCTAGATTGTTTTCACGTACCGCTGTTTTTTGTGCTTCGTTGATCGTTTCTTTATCAAACGGCATGCCCATGCCCATGATTTTTGCTGAGCGAAACAAACGGTCGGTATGTTCTTGTAAACGGAAAATAGCAGCACCTTTATCAGTGTTATAAGCACGCACACCTTCAAACACGCCCATGCCGTAATGCAAGGTATGAGTTAACACATGTACTTTTGCATCACGCCACGGTACTAATTCGCCATCTAACCAGATAACGCCATCACGATCTGCCATTGTT
>NVRG01000101.1 GCA_002400805.1 Gammaproteobacteria bacterium | reverse complement strand
TTGCCTTAGTTGCCTTATTCCGTCCAGGGCCATTACAGTCCGGCATGGTTGATGACTTTGTGAACCGTAAACATGGTCGCGCCAAAGTGGACTATCCACATCCAGACTTAGAACCGGTATTAAAACCAACGTATGGCGTCATCGTTTATCAAGAACAGGTGATGCAAATTGCCCAGGTTTTAGCTGGCTATAGCTTGGGTGGGGCAGATATGTTGCGCCGCGCCATGGGTAAGAAAAAAGCTGAAGAAATGGCTAAGCAACGTCAGCTGTTTCTGGATGGTGCTAAAGGCAGAGATATTTCTGAAGAACAAGCGGGACCTATCTTTGATTTGATGGAAAAGTTTGCTGAATATGGTTTTAATAAATCTCACTCAGCGGCTTATGCCTTGGTGGCCTATCAAACCGCTTGGTTAAAGGCCCATTATCCAGCAGCCTTTATGGCAGCAGTATTATCAGCTGATATGGATAATACCGACAAAGTGGTTGGTCTTATCGATGAATGTCGAGATATGAAGCTGACAGTATTACCACCCGATGTAAATAACAGCAAAATTAAATTTACCGTTGCTGATGAATCAACGATACGTTATGGCCTAGGAGCCATTAAAGGTGTTGGTGAAGCGGCGTTAACCGGCATTGTTAATGAAAGAGAGCAAGGCGCAGAGTTTATTAACCTTTATGATTTCTGTCGCCGTGTTGATATGAAGAAGATCAATAAACGGGTAATGGATTCACTCGTCAAGGCGGGTGCTTTAGATTCGTTAGGAGGGCATCGAGCCAGTCTCGACGCCAGTTTGGCTACGGCTATGAAAATAGCGGAACAGCACCGTCGTGATAGTGATAGTGGCCAGGATGATATGTTTGGTTTAGTGGTTTCAGAGCAAGCTGATAGCAAAGACCAAGCATTAATTACCGCCGAACCGTGGTCTGAAGAACAGATATTAATAGCAGAGAAAGAATGCTTGGGATTGTATTTAAGTGGCCATCCTATTGACCGTTATGCCAAAGAACTTGCCCGTTTTATTCCCAAAAAAATTAGTGAATTGGATGCACCTGAATCAAAAGGGTATCAACGTAATGAAATTCCAGTGATCACCGCAGGGTTGATTGTTGCTATCCGTACCATGAAAGCTAAAAATGGTGGTCGTATGGCATTTATCACCTTGGATGATCAAACGGCACGCTTAGAAGTACGAATTTTTGCTGAAGTTTATGAGCAATTTCAGTCACGTATCCAGCCAGATAAATTAGTGGTGATACAAGGGAAGATTGGCCAAGACAATTTCACCGGCGGTTTAGCCGCGACGGCAGAAGCGGTTTATGACATGCCACGGGCGCGTGAAATATGCGGGAAGTCTTTAGTTGTGAAAATAGAGAATGGGGAGGGGGGGCATGACTGGTTACAGTCATTACAGTCTACCTTAAGCCCTTTTCGTGAAGGCTTGACACCATTAGAAATAGAATATGTGAATCAAAATGCCCGTACCTTAGTGCGTTTAGGAGAAGATTGGAAAATTACGCCAACAGATACGTTATTAACTGAGTTAAGAGATCTTCCTATTGTGAGTGCTGTTACAATGACCTACAACTCCTAAAAACGAGGGGTGTCATTATGGCCGTTAGCGATGATTCACAAATAGCGGAATCAAACAGTGCCGAGGATGTTTTCTCTAGGCTGCCCCCCAGTACGTTTGATGTTGAATCAGCATCGCCGGTGCCTATTGCATCAAACTCTCAGCTTATTTCAGCAGAAGAACAAACACAACGCATCCTTGCTGAACGTTTAGGTTTACCCTTTATCAAACTCAGTGAACATCWCGTTGATGATGAGGTGTTAAAYATTGTTCCTGCTGATTTYGCTAGAACRCACAATATTATCCCCATCAGTGTTAACMAYTCACATATTCAGGTTGCGATGGCMTTTCCCATGCGYCAAGAACTGTATCAATCKCTGAGTTTTATAACCGGATTGACGGTKGATGCTTCAGTKACGACGTTAAAAGACGTTCAATGGGCAATCAAYCATTACTACGGCATTCAAAGTGATGATTTTGATTCAGCTACCRTTGAGACGACYGAATCTTTGATTGATGAAATGCATGAGCTYGAACGGTTGGGKTCAGAGCGYCCTATYGTACGTTTRGTGAGTACGGTTATYAGGGATGCCATCGAACGCAACGCTTCTGATATTCACGTGCGACCAGGCGCAGATAATGTWGAGTTGGTKTATCGGGTGGATGGTAGTTTAATTWGTGTTCGGGAATTTAGTAAGTCACTACTACCCGCCGTAGTGAGTCGAATAAAGATTATAGGCGGCATGAATATCGCGGAGCGACGGGTCCCCCAAGATGGTCGCTGCTGTGTTCGAACTAATGGCTTTGTGGTCGATCTCCGAATATCTATTATGCCGACGGTGGAAGGTGAAAGTGTTGTTATACGGATATTAAACTCTCAGGTGGGTTTAAGGCCTATTTCAGAATTAGGCTTT
The DNA here is from genome assembly GCA_002400805.1 of Gammaproteobacteria bacterium. The sequence goes on along the minus strand of NVRG01000101.1, from coordinate 3,537 downwards.
AGTCCTCATGATGAGGATGTGCTTAGAGATATCTTGCATAAAAATCATGGTGTGTTTTTGGTCACTGGACCGACAGGTTCGGGCAAGTCGACTACGCTCTATGCCGCATTGGCTGAAGTAMAAAAACAAAACGTAAATATCCTGACGGTGGAAGATCCGGTTGAGTACCAYATGGAYGGCATTCARCAAATYCAGATTAATCATGCTATTGGTTATACCTTTGCTAGAGCGTTGCGAAATATTTTACGCCATGATCCAGATGTGATTCTGGTGGGGGARATTCGCGATAATGAAACCTGTAAGATTGCGGTAGAAAGCGCMTTRACRGGACATTTRGTMTTGAGTACTTTGCATACYAATGACGCCCCAGGKGCAGTGACRCGCTTATTAGAGATGGGYATCGAACCCTATTTRCTTACCGGTAGTTTATTGGGTGTATTAGCACAACGATTAGTGAAGAAAAAYTGCCCACATTGCCTAGMAGTTGAACCGGTAGATATACAGGCTAGACAATCRCTAGSRATAGAYGCKGATGAAGAGTTTTATCATAGTATTGGKTGYGAACACTGYCATCAAACAGGCATAGATGGCCGTGTTACSGTCTATGAATTGATGTGCATGACCGAAGCAATTAAGAAGATAGTGACACCGGATGTCGATACGGCAAAGATTTATAAACAGGCGATTAAACAAGGCATGGTTACGTTGACTGACAATGCCTTGCAGCGCGCCAGAGCGAAAGAGATTTCGCTGGCGGAAGTGTATCGTGTACGATTAGATTAATCTCACAAAATATAAGGTGTAAGAGGAATTTATCAATGGATATGACTCCCTATTTAAAGTTAATGGCAGAAAAGAACGCGTCAGATATGTTCTTTTGTACCGGCACTGAACCACAGATAAAAATAGAGGGCGTAATTCGTCCGGTAGGACAGCAAAAACTCCCACCTGGTGAAGTTCAAGAAATGGCCGCATCGTTAATGAGTGAAGAGCAGGCTAAAGAATTTGACGAGATCATGGAAATGAACTTTGCCGTGCCTTTAACCGGTGTGGGCCGTTTTAGGGTTAATATTTTTCGTCAGCGTGGCGAAGTCTCAATTGTTATTCGTTACATTAAATCCAAAATTCCAGATTTCGCCGAAATGAATCTACCACCTGTGTTAGGTGATGTCATTATGGAAAAAAGGGGGCTGGTTTTAGTTGTGGGTGCGACCGGCTCAGGTAAGTCAACCTCTCTGGCGGCGATGATTGGTTATCGAAACAGAAACTCAAGTTCTCATATATTAACCATTGAAGATCCGCTGGAGTTTATTCACGGTCATGAAAAGTCGATCGTTCAACAACGTGAAGTGGGTATTGATACACATAGTTATGAAAATGCATTAAAAAATGCGTTACGGGAAGCGCCAGACGTCATTTTAATTGGTGAGATTCGTGATATGGAAACGATGAAACACGCCATTTCATATGCTGAAACAGGTCATCTGTGTTTAGCAACGCTGCATGCGAACAATGCCAATCAAACCATGGATCGAATTTTGAATTTCTTCCCAGAAATTGCTCAGCGTCAGCTGTTGATGGATTTATCCTTAAACTTACGCGCCATCATTTCACAGCGATTATTACCTACTAAGGAAGGTAAACTGATACCGGCAGTAGAAGTCATGCTGAATTCACCCTATATTGCTGAATTGATTAGTAAAGGTGATATTGGCGGCATTAAAGATGCGATGAAAGAGAGTACGGAAGAAGGGACTGTTACCTTTGACCAAGCCTTATTGCTACTTTACAGAGAAGGCCAGATTACTTTAGACGAAGCTTTGCGAAATGCTGACTCTAAAAATGACCTCAGTCTTGAAATTCGTATGGGTGGTGGCAAGGATGATGTTGATGAAGGCAGCGAGTTGATTATGAACTAAATGTTTTTGTGTTTTGAACGTGTATAATCACCGCAATATTTGAATTTAAGGTAATGGTAATGCAGTTAAATTTCCTCGACTATGAACAGCCCATCGCTGAGTTAGAAGCAAAAATTGATGAGTTGCGTTATATGAGTAATGACAGTGATTTAAACATAACTGAGGAAATTCAAAAGTTAAAAGAAAAAAGTGCGTCATTGACCAAAACGATTTTTTCGTCATTGACGCCATGGCAAGTCACTCAGATGGCACGCCATCCGCAGCGGCCCTATACCTTGGATTATATTCAGCATTTTATCACTGATTTTGAAGAATTACGTGGTGATCGTGCTTATGCCGACGATGCGGCATTAGTGACCGGCATCGGTCGATTGAATGGTCGCTCAGTGGTTGTTATCGGCCATCAAAAAGGGCGTGATACTAAAGAAAAAGTGGCGCGTAATTTTGGTATGCCTCGGCCAGAAGGTTATCGTAAAGCCCTACGAGTAATGAAAATGGCAGAACGTTTTGGTTTGCCTGTAGTGACGTTTATTGATACACCCGGTGCCTATCCTGGCATCGGTGCTGAAGAGCGTGGCCAAAGTGAAGCAATCGCTAAAAATTTATTTGAAATGGCACAATTAAAAACGCCAATCATCAGCACGGTGATTGGTGAAGGTGGTTCTGGTGGGGCTTTAGCGGTCGGTGTGGCTGATCATGTAATGATGTTGGAATACAGYATTTATTCCGTTATTTCGCCAGAAGGTTGTGCRTCTATTTTATGGAAGAGTGCCGAAAAAGCTTCGGATGCAGCAGCAACGCTAGGAATAACCTCAGCTCGCTTGAAAAGTCTAGGTTTAGTGGATGAAGTTATTGCTGAACCTTTAGGTGGCGCTCATCGAGATATGGACGAAGTCGCGACCCGTATTAAAAATGCGATTGACGCTAAATTAACCGAGTTAGAAGCTTTACCTGTGGATCAGCTAATTGAGCGACGTCAGCAACGTTTGCTTAATTATGGTGAGTTTGAAGGCTAATTCGCCTGTTAAACCCACAACAGTTAGTTGATGATCTTGTCGCATTATCTGCTGGCAAACGAATTTGGCTAGCCTACAGCGGCGGCGTTGATTCTCATGTGTTGTTGCATTTATTGGCCACAGCCGATCATCCACAGTTAGATTTTGTGGCAACAGTGCATGTCGATCATAACTTACAAAATGATTCAAAAAACTGGGCACAGCACTGTGCTGATGTTTGTGAAACGCTTAATGTTGAACACCATAATTTGCAAGTTGAAGTAGGCAATATTGAAACATTAGGCATGGAAGCAGCTGCTAGAACAGCACGTTATCAAGCTATTGAACAGCTATTACCGCCCGATGATGTATTACTAACTGCACAACATCAGCATGATCAAGCTGAAACCTTACTACTACAACTGATACGTGGTGCAGGGCCTAAAGGCTTAGCGGCTATGGGCAAAAAATCATCAATGGGCAATATGAAATTACTACGTCCATTGCTTGATACTTCTCAAGCAGACATTCTTCATTATGCCCAACAGTTTGGACTAAAGTGGGTAGAGGATCCAAGCAATGTTGAAACGCGATGGAGTCGAAATTATCTTCGCCATAATGTC
>NVRG01000100.1 GCA_002400805.1 Gammaproteobacteria bacterium | reverse complement strand
ATTTAGGCCCGGATTACTGGGAAGTAATTGAAAAGGGCCGTATTTAGCTTCTGTTTTCTGTAAGGCTAATTCTAATAAGCGCCGGTCATATTCATAACGCGTATCATGTTCACTTTCAGGGGCTCGGTAGGTGAACGTCGTGTCGGAATAAGCCACTGCACTACATACGATGCACAGGCAGAATAACCATAATTTCGTGTTCATTACCTGTTCCTTTAAGTTGGGAGAATGAAACGACATTAAGCATGATATTTACTGGCTAAATGACAAGGTTAACCAATAATTCCCAAACGTAATAAGGACTATCATACGCTCGTTAATTGTTGATAATCCAGTCAAATCATTACGTTTTATTTAAAAGTGTGTAATAGTAAGATTGTCTGGAGTAAACACTATATCCAATGCTGCAAACGTAGTTAATAAAATGTGATTTTACCTGCAAGAAAGTAAAGGATGTTATTAACCTTATGGCTCAACAACGAATAGCCATTAAACTAGCAAAAATAAGTGTGGCCATTGCTTTTATTGTTGGTTTATTACTGAGTGCATTGCAGGTCTACCGCGACTTTTTACAAGAAGAAGTAGCGTTAAATCAGATTGTTAATAGAATTTTGAAGGTAGCTGAGCGTTCAGCTACTGCATCGGTACACACCTTAAGTGAAGAACTGTCAGATGAAGTTATCATCGGCTTGCTAGAGTATGATTTTATTCAACAAGCTAGCATTGTCGATGATTTAGGCACTCAACTGGCGCAGCAAAAACGTCCTCAAATCGAGACGAGTAAAACACGGTGGTTAACAGCCACCTTCGCTGACCAATACCAACACTATTCGATTGAGCTTTACCCGCCCAGTGTCAACACTGATACGCCAGGAAAGTTAATCATTGTCGTCAATGTAGATACGGCATTAGCTTCATTTTATTCACGTTCATTAGTAGTTTTAGTCAGCGGCATAGTAAGAAATATCATTTTAGTTTTACTGCTGTTTATAGCCTTTCACTTTATTATTACTCGCCCTTTGATTAACTTAGGCCGTGAATTTAAAAAAATAAACCCGGAAGATCTAAGCTCAAAATTACAACCGCCCCCTGGCCACGAAGATGATGAATTTAATTTTCTTACCCAAGCAGCAAATAACCTGATAGATGAAAATCATCAATTTATTCATGAATTAAGAGATAAAAATACGGAAATGGCCGAGTCGGAAGCTCGCTTGCGTACCTTAGTGGAAACGATACCAGACTTGATTTGGTTGAAAGATCCTGACGGTAAATACCTTTCTTGTAATCAACATTTTGAACGCTTTTTTGGGGCCAAAGAAGCCGATGTTATTGGCAAAACAGATTACGACTTTGTGGATAAAGACTTAGCTGATTTCTTTCGTGCCAAAGACCAAGCAGCGATGGACGCCCAGCAGACGACCTCGAACGAGGAAGAGGTGGTATTTGCAGATGATGGCCATAGGGCCATTCTGCATACACTTAAAACGCCGATGCATAATAACCAAGGCAAGTTGATTGGTATCTTAGGTATTGCCCGTGATATCACCGATCGTAAACAAACGGAGCTTGACCTGCACACCGCGACACAACGTTATGGCACCTTGATCGAGAATGTACCAGGTATTACCTATCACTGTGCCTGTGATGAAGACTGGACGATGGAATTTATCAGTGATGAAGTTGAAAGTATTACTGGTTATCCAGCATCTGACTTTATCGCTAATAAAATACGTACTTATGCATCCATCATTCATCCGGATGACGTGCAACTTGTGGATGAAACGGTGCAAATAGCAGTAGCAAAAAAACAGCCCTATACGATTGAATATCGTATTGTTTCTGCCGATGATGAGATTAAATGGCAGTATGAAAAAGGGCGAGGAGTATTTGATGGTAATGGTGATCTTTACCGCCTTGATGGTGTCATCATCGATATTACCGAACGTAAACAGGCTGAAACGGAGGTGGGGCAACTCAGAAGTTATCTGTCGAATATCATTGATTCAATGCCGTCAATTATTATCGGCGTTGATATTGTGGGCACGGTCACCCAATGGAATAACGGTGCCGAGCAAGCAATGGGGCTAACGACTAACGAGGCAGTAGGCCAACCATTGAGGGAGGTGTTTCCCCGTTTAGCGGTAGAAATGCCAAAAGTGCAAGAGGCGATCAACTCTCGTCAACAACAAAGCGATAAAAAACGCAGCTATTTTCATGATGGTGTACATACTTATGAAGATGTCATTATCTATCCCCTGGTTGCTAATGGGGTCGAAGGTGCGGTTATTCGGGTGGATGATGTGACAGAGCAAGTTCGCCTAGAAGAGATGATGATTCAATCAGAGAAAATGCTTTCTGTTGGTGGGCTTGCAGCAGGAATGGCACATGAAATTAATAATCCACTTGCCGGTATGATGCAAACCGCCCATGTCATGATTAATCGACTCACCAATAAAAATGTTGAAGCCAACCAGCAGGCTGCTAAGGCCGCGGGTACCTCGATGGAGGCCATTTATGACTTTATGGAACAGCGTGGCATTGTTCGTATGTTAAATGCTATTCGTGACTCGGGTGAACGCGTTGCTGGTATTGTGGATAATATGCTCAGTTTCGCTCGCAAAAGTGATGATGTTTATTCCACGCATGATATTAATGAGCTGCTCGATAAATCGATAGAACTTTCTTCGACTGATTATGATTTAAAAAAACAGTATGACTTTAAATCTATTGTTATTTCAAAAGAATATGAAGACGATGTGCCATTAATTTCCTGTGATGGCGGCAAGATACAGCAAGTTTTATTAAACCTATTGCGTAATGGTGCTCAAGCTATGCATGAAGCGGGGATAGAACAGCCAGAGTTTCGATTACACACTTATTATGATGCCGAACAGGATAAAGTTTGCATTAAAATTAAAGACAATGGACCTGGCATGGATGAAGAGATTCGTAAGCGAATATTTGAACCATTTTTCACTACTAAACCGATAGGTATAGGAACTGGCTTAGGACTCAGCGTTTCGTATTTTATTATCACTGAAAATCATGGCGGTAAGATGACGGTGGAGTCTACCGTGGGTGTTGGTACCACATTCATGATTTCTCTACCGATGAGTGTTGCATCACAGTAAGCGGGCTAACAAAACGATATCGTTATGCTTTTTGTGGCCGAGAATAAGGGATTGATTAGCTGCTTACTTTTTTGCTGAATGTAGGAGTCCTTTGTGAAAACCTTATTGGTACTAGATGATGAACATATTGTAAGACAGAGTTTTGTTGATTACTTTGAGGATCAGTCGTGGCATGTTGTGCAAGCCGAAACAGCCGAACAAGCGTTGATCATGTTGGAGACAGTGCAACCCGCAGCGGCGTTAGTTGATATCCGGCTACCTGGCATAGATGGCAATACGTTTATCCGTAAAATGATAGGTCAGAAAGTGAATATGGCCTTTATTATTTGTTCGGGTTCGCCATCGTATCGTGTGCCAGATGATTTGCAACAACATAAGAATGTATCGACTACCTTTTTTAGGAAGCCTGTAGCGAATTTTTATGCACTTGAACAAGATGTATTACAAGCAATTGAAATAGCTTGTTAATGAGCAATGTTTAATCTGAACTTCGCCGTCTCATATCGGTAGTTGAATCCGTTTGGCGAAGTTCTTTAGTGATAAAGGGATCGGCATAAATATTTTTCATGTCGGCTCCATTTAAGTAGGCCTGTTGTCTTGCTGATTTAACCATGGCTGGTGAACCACAGAGGTAGACACAGCAATTTTTCAAATCCTTGTTTTGACTAAAGGCTAAGTCAGATGCCCTGCCATGATAAAAACGATTATCGCTTGCAGGTTCAATAGCCGATACACATGGAAAATATTCCAGATTTTCATATTGCTCAGCCATTGCTTGTAATTCATCATCAAGATATAGGTCTTGGCGGTCTCGGTCTCCGTGATAGAGTTGGATATTACCTTGATGACCATGAGCAAGCGCATCGCGTATTATACCCATCAGTGGGGCTAGGCCGGTTCCTGTTGCAATCATAACGATATCTCGGTCGACATGGTGTGTTAGATAAAAGCAGTCACCAAATGCACCCTGAATCTCGACAGTATCTCCCTGTTTAACATCGTCACAGAGCCAATGACTAACCTCACCATTGGACATTCGTTTGATGTGTAATTCAATATAATCATCATAGCTTGGCAGACTGGCCAGTGAATAACTACGGATCTGACCATTTGGCATGCGTATATTGATGTATTGACCAGCACGATAATAGAGATCAATGGCTGAATGTAACTTTAACTGACATACCGTATCAGAAAGCATATTTTTCTCGATAACAAGGGCGTCAGCAAAAATGTCATATTCGTCAGCATGTTTGACGGTGATAGCGTCCGTTGGCTTGCACTGACAGGCAAGAAAATATCCTTGTGCGATCAATGTATCTCTTAGACCAAGGTTAGCCGGACAGGGGTGTTTGATTGAATCACTGACCATGATACAACAGTGACATACGCCAGCATTACATGAATAGGGAATATTAATTTGATGACGAAGCAGAGTATCTAAGACGGATTCATCCGCCTTAGATACATACTGCTCGTCTTGATAAGTGATTACAGGCAAATCAAAATGTCAATTTAGCGGTTTAGTACATCATCAATAGTGCCAGCCGCAACATTCATGATTGCCAGTGTTAGATTGGCAGGAACATTAAGCTCTTCAAGCGTTGCTTGTAAATGACCGGCAACGCTCATAAAGTGATCTTCGTTTAGACCTTGTTCGACTAGAGGTGCATGAGCGGTTCTTAGATCTCTGCCGGTGTAGTCGTTAGGGCCCCCCATTACCATAGTTAAGAAGGCTTTTTGTTTGTCGCGCTGAGCATCCATATCGGTGCTATCGAAAAAATTGGAAATGGAATCATCCGTTAATACTTTCCGATAAAAGATGTCGACAGCAGCATCAACAGCAGCGGCACCACCAATTTGGCTATAAATAGAATCTGACATTTTGAACTCCTTTGAGAAAATGAATTAGAGAATCTATGTACAAACTTGGCTTAACTTAAGCGGTTATCAAAACCAGACTTAAAATTAAATATACAACAATTGAGTTGTATTGCCAGTAAAATTTATGGCGTTATGAATGACGGAGATGACCGATAAGGCTAGGAGAGCCCGATAACCATTATTGCTCATAAATGTTAGTCAAAAAAAAACAGCTATCAAATTAATGATAACTGTTTGTTTTATACCAAATTAATGGTGCGCCCGGCACGATTCGAACGTGCGACCGCCTGGTTCGTAGCCAGGTACTCTATCCAGCTGAGCTACGGGCGCTAAAGGCGAGAGATTATACGGTCAAAGCTATGTAGCATCAAGCTTTTATTAAACTAAAATGATATGAGTATTAATACTGGTGCTTATGTTGTGATATTGCTTGCCTTGTTGAGTAATATTTCGCCGAAGCTGAGATTAATCAACTGAAATGACTGACCGGTCTATCGATACAAACCAGAATTGATAAAATCCTCTGTTTGGGTGGGGAGTAGTAAAGAGCGAATAGCCCCCGATGTGTGATGAACTGCACCCGCCCTGTTATATTGAGTCTGAATTTTCTAAACTAGGAGTAAGAAAGTGAAGGTAGATATGGATGAAGAAATGCGTGCTTATAAGTTTCGAAAGACAGAGGAATCAAAGGCATCTTTAAGCCAATGGTTACTTCTCATTTTTTTAGGTGTATTTTTAGGTAATACCGCTTCATTTGGGCTTGAAAGAGCAGTGCTATATTGGGAAATAAAACAGGTTGCATTGGCTGCTACTGCTGTGATGGAAGAATCAACAAGAAAGATAGCGATACAATCCACAGAGCAAAGAAAGATCAGAGAGGAACAAGCTAAGCGGCGACAAATTGAGAATCAACAAAAACAAGCTGGACTACGACCGCTGCCGCCCAGTCATGGCCGCGTACGAGGGGTGCGCGGTATGCATGAAGGTATGCCCCATCCAGAAGTACGGAATGAAGAACGTCATGGAGCACT
>NVRG01000099.1 GCA_002400805.1 Gammaproteobacteria bacterium | reverse complement strand
GACACGGTCGACTTTACTCCGAACTATGATGAGTCTGAAAGTGAGCCGGCGGTATTGCCAACCCGAGTACCGGCTTTATTAGTTAATGGTTCCAGTGGTATTGCCGTCGGTATGGCGACTAATATTCCACCACATAATCTGACTGAAATTTTGAATGCTTGTCTCGCAATGGTTGATCAGCCAGAGATTGATGTTGCTGGTTTGATGCAATATGTGCCTGGTCCAGATTTCCCGACGGCAGCGATGATCAATGGCGCCGGTGGAATTAGCGAAGCCTATCGTACTGGGCGTGGCCGAGTTCATATTCGTGCTCGTGCGGCTATCGAAACCAATGACAGTACGGGTCAGCAAAGTATTGTGGTTCATGAATTGCCTTATCAGGTTAACAAGGCACGTTTATTAGAAAAAATTGCCGAATTAGTTAAAGATAAAAAAATTGAAGGTATTTCAGCCTTACGTGATGAATCTGATAAAGATGGTATGCGTATGGTTGTTGTGCTTAAGCGTGGTGAAGTACCTGAAGTAGTATTAAACAACTTATACAAACAAACACAAATGCAAACCGTGTTTGGTATCAATATGGTGGCCATAGTTGATGGGCAGCCACGATTATTAGGTTTAAGAGAGATCATTGACGCCTTTATTCGCCACCGTCGTGAAGTGGTGACTCGTCGTTCTTTATATGAATTACGTAAAGCACGTGATCGTGCTCATATCTTGGAAGGCCTGGCAACGGCCTTAGCGAATATTGATGAAATTATTGAGTTAATTAAATCATCGAATAATCCAGCTGCAGCAAAAGAAGCTTTGTTAGCTCGTGGTTGGGCTTCAGAGATGATTCTAGAAATGCTCGGTGCTGCCAGTGCGGAGTCTTCTCGTCCAGAAGGTTTAGCCGAAGAACTTGGTTTGATTGAGGGTGCCTATCACCTTTCACCTGTTCAAGCGCAAGCAATTTTAGATATGCGTTTACATCGTTTAACTGGTCTTGAACAAGATAAAATTTTGGACGAATACCGCGAGGTGCTAACAGAAATTGCTAAGTTATTAGCGATTTTGAGTGATCCGGATAATTTGATGGCTGTTATTCGTGAAGAGTTGGTTAAAATTAAAGAAGAGTATGGTGATGAACGCCGTACTGAAATTCTTGATTCACATATTGATTTAACACTCGAAGATCTGATTACTGAAGAAGAAAGGGTGGTGACCTTATCGCATGAAGGTTATGCCAAGACACAACAATTAGATACTTATCAGGCGCAACGTCGAGGTGGTAAAGGTAAGTCTGCGACCTCAATGAAAAATGAAGATTTTATTGAGCATCTATTTATTGCTAATACCCATGACAACTTATTGTGTTTTTCCAGCGCTGGTAAGGTTTATTGGAAGAAAGTATACGAGTTACCACAAGGTGGACGTGCTGCTCGAGGTAAACCTATCGTTAATCTATTGCCGTTGGATGAAGGCGAAAAGATTAATGCCGTGTTGGCTATTCGGGAATTTGAAGCTGATAAATACATCTTTATGGTGACGGCATCCGGTACCGTTAAGAAAACACCGTTAGTTGATTATTCTCGTCCTCGTGCCAACGGTATTATTGCGGTTGATTTGAAAGAGGGTGATCAACTAGTTGGTGTCGCCTTAACCGATGGCCAATCAGACATCATGCTGTTTAGTTCAGTAGGTAAAGTCATTCGATTCCCTGAAACTGATGTGCGCTCTATGGGACGTGTTTCTCGTGGGGTTCGTGGTATGCGGATTTCAGCTGAACAMCGCATTATTTCAATGATCATTGCTCATCCWGAAGAAGGSGCMATCTTAACGGCMACTGAATTCGGTTTTGGTAAACGTACTCARCTAGAAGAGTATCGWGTRCAAGGTCGWGGTGGTCAGGGTATTATTTCTATYCAAACATCAMAACGTAACGGGAATGTRGTTGGTGCGGTKCAAGTAMTTGATGARCATCAGATTATGCTGATTTCWGATGGTGGCACCTTAGTGCGKACACCGGTTAAAGATGTMTCAATGGTTGGTCGAAATACACAGGGCGTYAAGTTAATTAATTTAACTAAGAAAGAAAAATTAGTTGGCTTAGAGCGKGTATTGGAAGARGAGGAAGAAGACGAACTTCAGGCCGATGGTGAAGTGRSTGACAGTRAMGYCAGTGMTGATGAAGTAAGYYCAGAAGAATAAAANTTTGAAACCCTATAATTTTAGTGCGGGTCCGGCYATGTTACCGGMAGCTGTGATGAAACAAGCACAGCAAGAGATGTTAGATTGGCAAGGTTCAGGTATGTCGGTGATGGAAATGAGTCATCGCGGSCCTGAATATACTTCGATAGCAAAAAAAGCGGAAGCTGATCTACGAACATTGATGGCTATTCCGGATGATTATGCCGTGTTGTTTTTGCAAGGCGGTGCATCAAGCCAGTTTTCGATGATACCGATGAACTTGCTACGCGGAAAAACCAAGGCGGATTACTTTAATACCGGTGCATGGTCGAAAAAATCCATTGCAGAAGCCAAGCGTTACTGTGATGTAAATATCGTTGCTGATGCGAGTGATAGTCGATTTACGACCATTGCAGCTCAAGATACGTGGCAGTTTTCAGATGATGCCGCTTATGTACATTACGTGGCGAATGAAACGATTCATGGTTTAGAGTTTGCCGATATTCCTGATACCGGTGATATCCCCTTAGTGGTCGATATGTCATCAACCATTTTGTCGCGYCCWGTGGATGTAAGTCGCTTCGACATGATCTATGCTGGTGCTCAGAAAAATATTGGTCCTGCAGGCTTGTGCATCGTTATYATWMAACGTGATTTATTAGGTCAAACCTTGCCGGGYACRCCRGYGATGTTTGATTATAAAATTCATGCAGATMATGGSTCRATGTACAATACACCMGCAACCTATAGTTGGTATCTAGCTGGTTTGGTATTTGAGTGGTTRWTAGATTTAGGTGGWTTAACGGCCATGGCTGAAATCAATCAACGMAAAGCAGACAAATTGTATACTGCAATTGATACCAGYAGCTTCTACCATAAYCCGGTTGATACGCGTTACCGTTCTTGGATGAATGTGCCTTTTACTTTRRCTAATGATAAATTAGATGCACWGTTTTTAGCTGGAGCAGCACAAGCRGGTTTRCTTACCTTGAAAGGTCACCGTGATCTGGGCGGTATGCGCGCTAGCATTTATAATGCGATGCCTGAAGAGGGGATTAATGCTTTGTTAGACTTTATGTCCACATTTGAAAATAAACACGGTTGATAATCATGAGTGAAGAACAAGCTTTGCAGGTCGTTCGTCAGCAAATTGATGGCATTGATCGGCAGATTCAGCAATTACTTAATAAGCGTACACAGTGTGCACAGGAAGTTGCACATATAAAAGTCAATAATGGTGAGCAGAATGATTTTTATCGTCCTGAACGTGAAGCCATGGTCCTGCGTAATGTAATGGAACGAAATGAAGGGCCCTTACCAGACAAAGAGATGGCGAGACTGTTTCGTGAAATTATGTCAGCGTGTTTGGCGACGGAACGTCTATTAAAAGTCGCTTATCTCGGCCCCGAAGGTTCGTTTACTCAAGCCGCGGCGGCTAAACAATTTGGTGGTTCGGTCGAGCTTTTATCGATGAGCACGATTGCAGATGTATTTCATGCGGTAGAAATGGGCACTTGCAGTTATGGTGTGGTACCGGTTGAGAACTCAACAGAAGGGATGGTGTCACATACCTTAGACTTGTTTATCAGCTCGCCACTTAAAATTAATGGTGAAGTAACCTTACCCATTCATCACTATTTATTAAGTAAAGAGATGGATTTAGCTAATGTGAATACCGTCTATGCTCATCCCCAAGGTTTGGCACAATGTCGACAATGGTTAAATGAATTTTTGCCACATTGTGAATTAGTGGCTGTTAACAGTAATTCCGAAGCGGCAAAACGTGTTGCTGCTGAAGAGAATGGCACCGCAGCCATTGCCGCTGATCGTGCTGCAAAACTCTATGGTTTATCGGTATTAGCAAGTAATATTGAAGATGAGCTTGATAATACTACTCGCTTTATTGTCATTGGAGTGCAAGATGTCGGTACTTCTGGCTCGGATAAAACAGCCTTATTGGTGTCGACTAAAAATAAACCGGGCGCATTGCAATCATTACTTACCCCGTTGGCTAATAGCGGTATAAGCATGACAAAGATTGAGTCACGCCCATCGGGTAAAGGTGTATGGGAATATGTCTTTTTTATCGATATCGAAGGTCATACTCAGGATGCGGATGTGGCGGCAGCATTGAAAAAATTAGAACAGGAATCGTCGATGTTCCGTGTATTGGGATCTTATCCTAAGGCTGTAATGTAATAATGAAATTAGTTCTTGCAAACCCTCGTGGATTTTGTGCTGGTGTTGATCGTGCAATTGAGATTGTCGAGCGGGCAATAGAGTTATTTGGCGCTCCAATCTACGTACGTCATGAAGTGGTACATAACCGGTTTGTTGTTGATGGCTTGCGACAGAAAGGTGCTGTTTTCATTGAAGATTTAGCCGAGGTTCCGGATAATAGCACCTTGATTTTCAGTGCCCACGGCGTCTCTAAAAAAGTGCAAGCGCAAGGTAAAAAACGTGGTTTAAAAGTATTTGATGCGACCTGTCCTTTAGTGATGAAAGTTCACATGGAGGTGGCTAAGTATGAAAAGAAAGGTCAAGAATGTATCTTGATTGGTCATGAAGGTCATCCCGAAGTAGAAGGTACGATGGGCCAATATACCTCTGAACAAGGCGGTATGTATCTGGTGGAAACGCCTGAAGATGTGATGAATTTACAGGTTAAAAATCCAGATGAATTGGCTTTTGTGACTCAAACCACCTTGTCTGTGGATGATGCCTCTATCGTTATTGATGCATTGAGACAACGTTTTCCTAATATTGATGGTCCACGTAAAGATGATATTTGTTATGCCACTCAAAACCGTCAGGATGCAGTTAAAAACCTGTCAAAACAGTGTGATTTGGTTTTAGTGGTGGGTTCGGTAAATAGCTCAAATTCTAATCGTTTACGTGAATTGGCTAATAAATTAAATACGCCAGCCTATTTGATTGATGATGCGAATGATATTGATCCTGAATGGTTAGTTGATAAGCAAACAGTAGGCTTGACCGCTGGCGCTTCTGCACCTGAAGTTTTAGTTCAACAGGTGGTGGAACGGTTAAAAACTCTAGGAGTAAAACAAGCTGATGAAGATAAAGGCATACGCGAAACAGTAGAATTTTCTCTTCCCAAAGAGTTAAAAGTCGATATTTCAAGTCTCTCACACTAAATATCAAGGCTAGCCATGCCATTTTTGCCCGTATTTTTATGGACTGACATTTTAATTTATATATTGCTTGCCGTGATTACGGCGAGTATTTTGTATATACGTCAGCGTCCTCATTTAAGAGCACCTTGGCGTCAGGTTTTTCAACGTAAGCGCGGCATCATTTCGATCATGATTTTGTTCTGTTATGTTGCTATTGGCTTATTAGACTCAGTGCACTTTAGGCCCGCTCTAGAATCAAGCAAGTCAACGGGAAATGCACAACAACATTATTCATCTGAAGTCATTACGCTATTAGATTTAGTGGTTATGCCTTTACGACAACAATTAGAAAAGACTTACTCAGCCCCATTTGCAACACGGTCGTTTGTACGTGAAATGCAAACATCCACAACAAGTACGGTGGCCTATGATTATTCTAAATTGAAGTTTGCCGGTTCTCATTTGAGTAATGAACAACAGAAGTGGACAGATATTTCTTACACAATTTTGCAAAGTACACTGTGGGCAGTTGTCAGTTGCTTAGTCATTATTATATTGGCGATGACATACATAAAAAGGAAGACCAAGCTTGGCTGGCAACAGCAGTTTAAGTCTATCGTGTCAGCTGAGACTGTTTATCCTTTACGCACATTAATATTTATGTTGCTGGCCCTGTTGGTTACGGTATTTAATTTGACGGCTTTGAGCTTGGACTATCATATATTTGGTACCGATAAAGTTGGCCA
>NVRG01000098.1 GCA_002400805.1 Gammaproteobacteria bacterium | reverse complement strand
AGCCTATCTGTACGATTATGGTGACTGAAATTGATCAACAGCGTTGCTGGCAAAAAAAGCACTTATTATCATTAGACATCATGCAACAACTCGGCAGAAATGATTGAAAGGCCACTAACTGATCCCACCATTCTTATCCTAAAGTTTTAGGACATAAATAAGGGTTTCATTAGCTATCTCAAAATGGACGGCTAAACACTTGTCGGGGCTCAGGTTATTAAATTATAAAACAATGATTCTGAGCGTTGGCGGCTCAATACTGTCAAACAGCAAGCTCAGCTTGCAGGCATTGGCATGCCAGAAGTGGCCACCTAAAATTCGGCAGCGCCAAATGCATTAGTCGCCGTCAGTTCTGGTTTATTAACATCAATGACATAAGATGAAATTGAGATGAGTTATAAATAGCTAACTTACTCAGTGGTTTTACGACTATAAATCATCATCCTCAAAATTATAGTCTAGCTTCTCTGAGGGCTCATGGATGTAATAGCCTTGAGCATAATCAACGCCCAGACGCCACAATAAAGCGAGGCTATTGGCATCGGATACAAACTCTGCGATACAGCGTTTTCCCGCTTGTTTCGTCATCTCGATGATGGCCTTCACTGCTGCTTGATTTTCTTTATCTTTAGCCATGTTTTGGACAAAATGGCCATTAATCTTTAAGTAATCCACATCCAGCTCACTCAAGCTTTGAGAAAAATCAATGCCTGAACCAAAATGCTCTAAACCAAATTCACAACCAATATTTTTCAATTGGGAGATAACCGCTTTAGTTTGTTCTAGATTTTCGAGCGCTGATGTTTCACTAATTTCGAAGACCATAGCACTGCCATCAAGATTATGTGCATTTAACGTGACACATAACCAATCAACATATTCACGCGTACATAAGGTTTGC
Source organism: Gammaproteobacteria bacterium (assembly GCA_002400805.1). Next base: position 5,165 of record NVRG01000098.1, on the reverse strand, counting down.
TCTGATAATTTGATAAAGAAACGAGTTTTTGGATATTTCACTCTATGCGTTGCCAGCGCATCAAATGCTTTCCTTATAACCCACTTATCAATCTCGCCCATCATATTGACTTCAGTAGCATGCTCAATAAAATGGTCTGGGGGCAAGAGTGAACCATCAGGCTGCTTGACCCGTAATAAAACGTCGTAAATTTCCTGTTCTTCACCATGCAGACTTACTATTGGTTGGTAATATAGGCAAAATTCATCATTCTGCAAGGCTTTTTCCAACTTAGTCTTCCACTCACTTGGTGACTGTGTTGTCACGACCTTCTGCTGTTCCGTTGGATGATAGCGTTCAAGACGATTACCGCCAGCATGCTGAGCCTGCACACAGGCCCTATCCGCATTCTCTAATACTGTTTCAGCTGAAGAGAAACTTTCATTTATATAGCTAATGCCAATACTACAGTGCAAATCGATAACGCTACCATCAATATGTGACACATAATCATCAACAGATTTGCGATAACTCTCCGCTCGAGCGTCAACCTTGTCATTATCATTAGTTGGCACAATTACCGTAAATACCCGATCAGAGAAATGACCCAGCACTTCCCCTGCGACCAAGTTTTTACGTAATAAGTCGGCAACACTTTTTATAATAACGTCACTGATTCCTAAGCCGACTCGCTCCTTAATGACTTGGAAATCATCCAAGACTATATATAACAAGACGGCATCGCCTTTACCTTCGGCAGCAGCATGCATCACTTGCTCTAACTCTTCCAAGAAACGTACCCGACTGTATAAGCCCGATAAGAAGTCATGGTCCCGTAATAGCTGTAACTGCGCATCAGTGCCAGCAGCTATAACCTCATCTCGAATGACAACCTGCGTGCAATCTTCACCCTCGACACGTGCATGGCTAAACTCTATATTGGCTTTAAAACTTTCACCATCGGCTTTTACACACTGAACGGTGACGGTTTCTGGGGCAGAAGTATCGGCTGATTCTGAGAATTGACGAAAAACAGATTTAAATCGGCCATGGTCGTCTACCGAAACCATATCTAAGAAAGGCAAACCATCAATATCTTCAGCTTCTTCATAACCAAAAAGAATGAGATAAGCACTATTCACATAGATATGCATCCCTTCATGCATATAAGCAACCGCATCGCGTGAACTCTCCAGCAATGCATGTGAACGCTTTTCACTCTCACGTAATGCGCGCTCGTTGCGTCTTGCCAAACGTCGATTAAACACATTAGTCAGCTCTCGTTCAACAGCAAACTGCAAGCGTTTTATATCTGCCTGCAATACAACATCGTAGGCACCACAGGTAAATAATTTTTCTTCACTGGCTTTATCTGACGCTAAGACAATACACGGAATATCTTTAGCTAAACCATGTATCAAATTCATTATTTCTGCTGGTCGTGGATTTTCCATTGAATCACTGCAGATCAATAAATCCCAGGTATGATTTGTTAATGCCTTCTCAATTTCAGCTAAGGTATGTTCACGTGATGCACGCACTGCGTGACCGGCACTACGAAGAGCATTAATAACTGTATCAGCGCCTGTGAGTGAGTCATCGACGATAAGTAACCGTAATATGCCTTCTGCTCTTGCCACTCTAGTCGTCCCCTTTTAGTCGAGATTGTAATGTCGGCGTCTTGCCTTCTAACACAGTCATCTCGCTTTCCATCCATTCAAAAACTTGCTGGTTTAAATCTGACGCTGTTTTATCCTCTGTGGCTATCTTAGCGCCAATGACCAATTTAATCACGCCCGGATATTTAATAAAGCCATGTCGCGGCCATGCTTTACCTGCATCATGTGCAATAGGAACGACAGGAAAACCTGTTTCCACGGCTAACCTAGCACCACCAATACCAAACTTACCCATGACGCCGCTCGCAATTCGGGTGCCCTCTGGAAAGATCACCACCCATGCTCCTGATGACAATCGATCTTGTCCTTGCTCTATTATTTGATTTAACGCTTTGCGTCCAGCACCACGATCGATGGCAATAGGATTTAATGATGCTAAACCCCAACCAAAAAAAGGAATCCATAACAATTCGCGCTTTAATACCCAAACTTGGGGAGGAAAAATAGCCTGTAAGGCTAAGGTTTCCCATGAGGATTGATGTTTGCATAATATGATGCAAGGCTCATCGCTTATATTGTCTAACCCTTGCACTTCATATCGAATTCCGCAGATTATTTTCAATAACCATAAGTTTGAAATAGCCCACTGGCTGACCAACTTATATCGCCATTTGAATGGCAATGGCCAGACTATAACAGCCAACAGAGAAAAAATGATCGCGCTTACAATGTGCAACCCTGCAAAAAATAACGATCGAACAAACAACATTACGGCGCAGGCTCCAATAGCGCAGTGACTGCCGCCGCCAAATCATCATAGACAGCTATGCCTTCTGGTATGCCTTGTTCTAGCGTGCGTTCACCTTTGCCTGTGCGAACCAATATCGGAGTAGCTCCTGCAGATTGTGCAGCCTGAAGATCACGTAGCGAATCGCCCACAGCCGGCACACCATCCAGATTGATACGTAAGCGATGTGATAACTCAGCAAACGAGCCATCCTGCGGTTTACGACATTGGCAGTCATCATCTGGCCCATGCGGACAAAATAAGATGGCTTCTATTTTACCGCCAACCTGAGATAGCATTCGTCGCATTTTGCTATGTATACGGTTCAGTGTTTCGACATCAAATAAACCACGAGCAATACCCGACTGATTGGTAATAACCACTACCCGATATCCAGCATAATTTAATCGTGCAATGGCTTCTAAACTGCCATCGATAGGTTCCCACTCGGTAGGCGACTTAATAAAGTCATCCGAATCATGATTGATCACCCCATCTCGATCCAGAATTATCAGCGACATCGTTAGCTCCGTTTATTCCTGCAAACAGGAAATATCTGCAACACCTAAGAATAAAGCACGCGTTTGATTTAACAAGGCCAATCGATTTTGTCTGATGGCTTCATCATCCACCATCACCATGACCTCATCAAAGAAACCATCAACGGTTTCTCGCATGCCAGCTAAACTGGTTAATACTGCGGTGTAATCTGCAGTTGCCATCAATGGCTGAACAACAGCGGTGATATCCGCCAACTTATTTGCCAATGCTTTTTCGGCTGCTTCTTGCAGTAAATTATTGTCAATAACACTGCCATCACCTTCCGCATCATTTTTACGCAAAATATTACCGATACGTTTATTACCTGCCGCTAAGGCTTTCGCTTGTTCTAATTCACGAAAAGCACTCACCGCTTTTAAGCGCTGCATAAAGTCGATAGGTTTTGTCGGTTTCACCGCTAATACCGCTTCAAATACATCTGGCTTAACACCTTGATCAGCAGCATAACCACGTAAACGATCATAAAAATAGCGCATCACTTGAGCCGTTACATTTTCTTCACTCAACAGACCATCTAAACCTTGATTGGCTTGCTCAAGAAAATCAACCAAATCGATATCCAGATCATTTTCAATAACAATCCTTAATACACCCAAGGCCGCTCGACGTAAGGCAAAGGGATCTTTCACCCCAGTTGGTGGTTGGCCAATGCCAAATAAACCGACTAACGTATCCAGTTTTTCAGCCAAACTAACGGCTTGACCAGTCTTTGTCTTCGGTAATTTATCACCGGCAAACCGTGGTAAATATTGTTCATCTAATGCTTCAGCAACTTCATCATGCTCACCATCTAAACGCGCATAATATCGGCCCATGATGCCCTGCAGATCGGGGAATTCACCGACCATTTCTGTGACCAAATCACATTTMGCTAATAAGGCTGCTCTTTCCGCCAGCTCAGTATCACCACCAATTTTTKCTGCAATGGYRGYTGCCAATTTGGCAACACGAGCAGACTTGTCATAMACMGTGCCCAATTTATTTTGRAATACAATCGTTTTTAACTGTTCTTGTCTTGCTGCTAACGGCTGCTTGCGATCCATTTTCCAGAAAAAAGCCGAATCACTCAGTCGGGGTAAAATGACGCGTTCATTCCCCGCTACGACTTGTGCTGGATCGCGACTTTCAATATTACAAATGGTAATAAAGTGTGGCAATAAATTACCCGCTTTATCACGAACCGCAAAATACTTCTGATGTTCTTCCATTGATGAAATCAACGCTTCAGCCGGCAGTTCTAGGAAACGCTCATCATACGAACCCGATAATGCAACTGGCCATTCCACCAGCCCAGTAACTTCATCCAACAGCTCTGTATTAATAACGGCTTCGCCACCTAATTGGGTCGCGAGTTCAAGTACTTGCCCATGCATCGATTGTCGACGAGTCTCTAGGTCTGCCACCACATGACCTTCTGCTTCCAATTGTGATGCATAAGTTTGTGCAGATTGAATACGAATTGCTTCTGGATGATGGAATCGATGGCCATAACTGTCACGGCCCGATGTCACCCCTAATAATTCAACTGGAACAACATCATCACCAAACAATAAAACCAACCAATGAACAGGGCGAACAAACTCACCTGGCAGGTTTCCCCAGCGCATGCGTTTAGGGATCGGCAAATCCTTTAGCGTTTGCTGTAAAATCGCAGGGATAAGGTCAACCGTCTTAGCGCCTTGTTGTTGTTGTTTATACACCAACCAAGCCCCTTTTTCGGTTTCCATTTTTTCTAAATCATCAACCGACACACCACAAGATCGTGCAAAACCTTGCAATGCTTTAGTGGCGTTGCCATCTTCATCAAATGCGGCTTTAATCGCTGGACCTCGGCGCTCAACCAGTCGATCCTGCTGACACACGTCTACATCATTCACTACCACCGCTAAACGTCTTGGCGCGGCATAAGCTTTAATCGCACTAAAGTTAAGTTTGGCTTTTGTTAAACCTTGTTTAATGCCTGCCTCAAAGGCTTGCATTAGTTTTTTGAGCGCTTTAGGGGGTAACTCTTCCGTGCCCAGCTCAATCAATAAATCTCTAACGTCACTCATGCCTGTGCCTCCGAATTATCAGCTAACATCGGAAAGCCTAAAGATTCACGGCGATTATAATATGCTTGTGCCACTGCACGCGCTAAGGTTCGTACCCGCAAGATATAACGTTGACGCTCCGTCACCGAGATCGCCTTACGCGCATCTAATAAATTAAAGGTATGAGAT
>NVRG01000097.1 GCA_002400805.1 Gammaproteobacteria bacterium | reverse complement strand
CAGCATCCAAGTGCATGCCGGCTTATATATTTTCGCGGCGGCAGTGATTTTAATTATGTTGATTACTCAACAAGTCGTTAAATACGCAGAATAAATACTCCAAACATTAAAATTCACAGTCTCATTAATCGATGCTAGTATCTAATCAAAAATGGAATATTTTTTGATATGGCTGAAAACAGAAACTCTCACCGCGTTACTTTTGACTGTCTCGTCGAGTTCGAGTCCGGCGAATGCCAACATGTCTGTGAGCTTTACGATATCTCTCTGCAAGGTGCACTTATAGGTGCATGTTCAGGTGCAACACCTGAGGCCGGTACCCCCTGCAAGCTCACCATCAAGCTAGACGATGCCGGTACAGTAAAGATCATTATGAATGGTACCATCGCTCACAAAATTGAAAACCGTGTMGGCATTTATTGTGAAGAAATTGATGACAGCAGCATGAATCACCTGCGTAAACTCGTTGAATATAACCTTGGYGATGTTGAATTRGTTAATCGTGATTTTGATGCGTTGAACTATGAGCAATARATAAATTCGMAGATTRCATCCCTTGTAATTCTGGAACACTTTATTTTGAAMTGAGTCACCAAGGCCAGAWNACGTANTCTGGCCTTGGTRACAAGCTAAAAGTTAACCATTCAAAATACCATTTAAAGTAGCRCTYGGTCTCATYACACGGCTMAGCACATCCGMATCAGGAAGATAATAMCCKCCCATATCGATGGCATGCCCTTGAGCAGYTTCTAACTCATCAATTATGGTTGCTTCACTGTAGGATAAAGCTTGAGCGATAGGATTAAACTCGATTTTTAGTTCGACATTATCTGTTTGCTCTGCCAAGGCTTGCGCCCAATACATGGCAAGATAGAAGTGACTGCCACGATTATCAAGTTGACCCGATTTTCTCGCTGGGGATTTATTCTCTAACAATAACTTACCTGTTGCCGCTTCCAATGTATCCGCTAATACTTGGGCTTTTTTATTATCTTGCGTTAACGCAAGGTGCTCTAATGAGGCTGATAAAGCCATAAATTCGCCCAGAGAATCCCAACGTAGATGATTCTCTGCCACCAATTGTTGAACATGTTTTGGCGCTGAACCACCTGCACCTGTTTCAAACAAGCCACCACCCTGCATCAAAGGTACGATAGACAACATTTTGGCTGAGGTGCCCACTTCTAAAATTGGGAATAAGTCCGTGTTGTAATCACGTAAAACATTACCGGTGACTGAAATGGTATCCAAACCTTCACGCATGCGTTTCACAGAAAACACAGTCGCTTCAACCGGTGTCATAGTTTGAATATCTAAACCTGCGGTATCATGATCTTGTAGGTATAAATCGACTTTGTTAATCAACTCAGCATCATGAGCACGATTAGGATCTAGCCAAAAAATGGCTGGTGTACCTGCTAAACGAGCACGGTTCACCGCCAATTTAACCCAATCTCTAATCGGGGCATCTTTGGTTTGGCACATACGGAAGATATCGCCCTCTTCTACCGCAAACTCAAATACTTGTTCGCCGCTTTGATCCGTGACAACAATTGAGCCCTCAGCTGAAGCTTGGAACGTTTTATCGTGTGAACCATATTCTTCCGCTTTTTGAGCCATCAAACCGACATTGGCAATACTGCCTATAGTGACAGGATCTAAGGCACCATTTTTCTTACAATCTTCCACCATTATTTTGTAAACACCGGCATAACAACGATCAGGGATCATCGCTAAGGTATCTTGCGTATTACCGTCTTTGTTCCACATCTTGCCACCAGCACGAATCATCGCAGGCATAGAAGCATCGATGATCACATCCGAGGGCACGTGTAAGTTGGTAATGCCTTTATCAGAATCGACCATGGCCAAATCAGCTTGAGATTCATAAGTCATAGCAATATCAGTTTCAATTTGTGATCGGGTTGCAGCATCACATTGATCAAGTTTGCTATAGAGATCACCTAAGCCATTATTGAAGTTAACCCCCAGTTTCTCAAACAACTCACCATGCTTGGCGATTACATCTTTGAAAAACACGTTTACTGCAAAACCGAACATGATCGGATCAGATACCTTCATCATTGTCGCTTTTAGATGCAATGATAGTAAGACGTTATTTTGTTTTGCCTTAGCCATTGAATCGGCATAAAACGCTTGTAGACTTTTAGCGCTCATTCGGGTGGTATCAATCACTTCGCCCGCTAACACCGGGATGGATTGTTTTAACACGGTTTTAGCGCCGGCTTGGTCAACAAAACTAATTTTAAGCTCATTTGCCTCAACAAACGTTTTAGATAACTCAGAACCATAAAAATCATCGGCATCCATATGCACGACTTCGGTAGCCGAATCGTTGCTCCAGACGCCCATAGAATGTGGATTATTACGAGCAAAGTTTTTAACGGCAGCAGGTGCACGACGATCAGAGTTACCTTCACGTAATACTGGATTTACTGCTGAGCCTAATACTTTGGAATATCTATCGTTGAGTTGTTGTTCTTGTTCATTTTGAGGGCTATCAGGGAAGTCTGGAATGTCATAACCTTTAGMTTGCAACTCAGCKATYGCTCTTTTYAATTGTGGAATTGAGGCCGATACATTRGGTAACTTAATAATATTGGTCATTGGRTCYTGGGTCATCTTGCCCAATTCCGTTAARTGATCTGCTATTTTTTGATCSTCGTTAAGCTTGTCGGGAAAATTAGCRATAATTCGACCTGCTAGRGAAATATCACGARTTTCAAACTCAATGCCTGAACTTTTRGTAAATGCTYTAATGATTGGCAAYAAKGAATAACTGGCCAAAGCGGGWGCTTCATCRACTTTGGTATATATRATTTTTGACATTTTTTCTCCTTCAATCCCATTGGYTATATGCCTGATGGGRTAACTAATATTTAACTTATTGTTTCGTAWAGYRCRTCATATTTTTTYGCACTRTTTTCCCAACTAAARTCTTGCTYCATYGCMGTMATCATCATCTTGCGCCAGATACGTGGATGTTGAAACAGRTCCATAACKCGATAAAGRGTGTYTTCTAAAGCTTCCGACGAMGTTGACTCRAATTTGAARCCRTTTGCKGTYCCATTCTTRCGATTTTCTTCTGTGGCATCAACRAYGGTATCTTCCAAGCCGCCAGTACTGCGCACTATYGGCAAAGTGCCATATTGCAGGCTATACATCTGRTTTAGGCCRCAGGGYTCAAATCGCGATGGCATCAGGAATACATCAGCACCCGCTTCGATCTGATGTGCCAATGCCTCATCGTAGCCAATATGAATAGCTACTTTATCAGGGAAACTGGCCCGTAATATACGTAAATTGTGTTCATATTCTTCTTCGCCACTGCCCAAACAAACGAATTGAATCGCTAGGTCTGCCTCTAGTAATCTATCKATWACTTCTAAGGACAGATCGATGCCTTTTTGTGAAACCAAACGRCTGATCAGACCAATAAGCAATATCTCTTCTTTCACAGGTAAATGAAAGTGTTCTTGTATGGCTATTTTATTGTRTYTTTTATTAGRTAARTTTTTKGTGGAAAAAKTCTTRGCRATATTATCATCAATCGCMGGATCCCACTCTTGCTCATCAATGCCATTGAGTATGCCCGATAATCGACCCTGTCCGGCTCGGTATGACAACAATCCTTCTAAGCCATAACCAAACTCATAGCTGCAAATTTCGTCGGCATAAGTCGGGCTTACCGTCGTAATGTGATCCGCATAGATCAAGCCGCCCTTGATACACGACAGTTGATCATAAAACTCCAAACCTTCGCTATGCCAGAAAGGTTGTGGAATATCTAAGGCATCAAACACATCTTTAGAATACAAACCCTGGTAGGCGAGATTATGAATAGTAAACACTGTTTTTGGCCTACTTTCATATTCCGATAGAAAAGCAATTGCCAGTCCCGTTTGCCAATCATTGCAGTGTAATACGTCTGGCTCCCAGTCTAGTCCCGCGTGATTAAGTGCCAAGGCCGCAATCGCTCTGGAAAATAAAGTAAAACGAGCAGCATTATCATCCCAATCAGCGCCATCATCTCTACAGTAGGGACCACCATCTCGATCAAAATGCTGCGGTGAATGCACTAACCATAAAGGCACATCACTACCGGGAAGGGTTGATTGCAATATCTCAACCGGTTCATAAACGCCGTCGAGCTTAATTGTTGCCACACAATCAATACTGCCAAGCACTTCTAAGCACTGTCGATACGCAGGCATGATAATGCGAATATCCTGACCATGTTTATGTAAGGCAAGCGGTAAACTACCTGATACATCAGCCAAGCCACCCGTCTTAATTAAAGGGTGAACTTCACTGCTGGCAAACAGAATTTTTCGCACTTAAAACTCCAAAAAAATGTACAATCGCACAATTATATACGCTCAGGGGCATCGTCGTAGCCCGCAACGGAGAAAACATGCAAGCTTGTACAATTATTATCTTTGGCGCCACCGGCGATCTTTCCAAAAAGAAATTATTACCTGCGCTCTATCACCTAGATGCAGAAAATAGACTCTCGAAAGATACCCGCATTATTTGTATGGGCCGTCGTGAATCATCACAAGAAGATTGGTTAGCAAATGTAACTGAGTATGTATCACCTAAAGCACGTGGTGGTGTTGATGATAGTGTTTTAGCTAGCTTCTTAAAAAAAGTGAGCTATTTTAAATGTGACCTTAACGAAGCTGAAAGCTATCAACAACTCAACGCGCAGTTAACTGATCCTAGCAATGGATTTTCATCCAATATTGTTTTCTATTTATCCATCAGCCCAGCGTTATTTGGCACGGTAGGCGACCAACTAGCAGCAGTAGGTTTGAACAAAGAAGATAACGGATATCGTCACTTAGTGGTAGAAAAACCGTTTGGCTATGACCGAAAAAGTGCTGCTGAATTAGAACAGGTATTAAGTAAGAACTTTACAGAGAAACAAACCTACCGCATCGATCACTACCTTGGTAAAGGTACGGTACAAAACATTTTAGTATTCCGTTTTGCCAACCTATTATTAGAGCCGTTATGGAATAATAAGTACATCGATCACGTACAAATTACGCATGCCGAACAGCAAGGCGTAGGTGGTCGTGCTGGCTACTATGATGGCTCTGGTGCGATGCGAGACATGATCCAAAGTCACCTTTTGCAAGTAATGACATTGGTTGCAATGGAACCACCAGCAGATTTAAATGATGAATCCTTGCGTGATGAAAAAGTTAAGGTTCTAAAATCTATCCGCCCTATTACTGAAGATATAGTTGATGATCATGCATTCCGTGGCCAATATGCTGCAGGTACCGTCAATGGTGAGCAGCAGAACGGTTACCTTGAAGAAGATGATGCACCCGCAAATAGTGTGACTGAAACTTATGCTGCAATGAAAATCTACATTGATAACTGGCGCTGGCGTGGTGTTCCTTTCTACCTACGTACAGGTAAATGTATGCCGGAATCTAAAGCAATGATTGCCATTCGCTTTAAAAAACCACCATTAGAATTATTTAAAGGTACAGATATCGGTGCAAGCCATGCCAACTGGATCACGATGGGGCTGCAACCAGATAATACACTTCGTATTGAGTTACAAGCTAAGCAACCTGGTCTAGAAATCAATGCTCACACTGTTGCCCTAGAAACTAATGAACAAGAAGATCCGGCTCACAAATTAGATGCTTATGAAGCTATGATTTTGAATGCTATCCTAGGTGACCGTTCATTGTTCCTACGCTCTGACGAAGTAGACTTAGCATGGAAAGCAGTTGATCCAATCATTGAGAAATGGTCAAAAGAAAAAGACTTTGTACATAAATATGCTGCAGGTACTTGGGGCCCAGAAGAAGTAAACCAAATTATGGATGATCCTTGTCATGCATGGCGTAATAACATCTAAGTTATTTCTTAAATAAAACAAAAAAGCCCGATTATGAATCATCATAATCGGGCTTTTTTTATGGCTGTATTCGGGATTAAAAGTAGCGAGCTAGTTCAAGCTGAAAGTAATCATCATTACGGACAGAATATAAAGCCGTATCATTGTTTCTAACGCTGAAGAATCGTGCTTCTGCTGATAATTTCCAGCGATCACCTATACGACGGCT
>NVRG01000096.1 GCA_002400805.1 Gammaproteobacteria bacterium | reverse complement strand
ACCGTTGCCATGAATAACTTGGTTGGGTACGGTGCGGAGATGCTATCGAGGGGTTTAGATAAAAATTCGGAATTTGAAGCCGATAAAATAGGTGTAGTGCTGACCGCACGAGCAGGTTATAACGCTTACGCCTTACCGATCGTGTTGCAAGAGATTGGCCATGCCGGGATGAATAATCAATCCGATGTGCGGCTAATGTTTAAAACTCATCCTCACCCGAATGAACGTTTAGATAAATTAGCACCGGGTATGGAGGGTTTTAGTGGTGAAGGTGAAATGTTAGATGAGCGTTTTTATCGGATTTGAGGATAAATCACCGCCCGAGTTTTGCGATCACCTTTGCTCACAGTAAAATCACGCATGACTGGTTTTTCTTTTCCTATTAATGTGGTTTATCACTGTGCCAATACCTCCAGCAGTGACCACACAAACCAAGATGAATGAAAAACTTGAGTCTGCATACCACGCAATAGCAGATAACACCAAGAACATGACCACTTTTATGCCATCTTCAATAATAGTCTCCCCCAACAAAACAATCACACCCGCATAGACCGCTGACAGCGATGCAGACACTAACACCGTCCATGCTTGTATTGGATATCCCAGCTCTGGAATGCTAAAAAAGACGACAAACCACACCATGGTCATGGCTATCGAGATAGAAAAAATGTCACGCATTATAATTTGCCGCCAGCAGTAGGTTTATGGTCCACGATAAATAGGTGAAAAATCACCCCACGTAGGCTTTGACAATTCAGGCTCACGTTCTCGAGGTTTCGATGCTTTAGGTTTAGCCCCTTCCGAGTAGTTTTGGCCCTCGGCTGTACTTAGTCTTTGCTTTAAGCGACGATTCTCTTCTTCAAGTATTAGTGCTTTCTCACGTAACTTAAAGAGCTCCATTGCTTTGTCTTCCGGCGTTAATGGCTTAGCATCCTCGACCGGCATATCCACTGTTTCTGGCAATGCTACTACCGCTCCACTTATATCAGGCATTCCAGGTGTAGCTGGTAACATTATGTCATTCTCGTCCGAGCTTAACGCCGTCGATGCATCTGGAAGGGGAGCTAAGTCAATGCCTTCTTCACTCGTCATTTCCGCAGCCGGCGCATCTTTAGGATCGGTCACTCCCTGACTAATCTCGCCCAGCGCTTCGGCCGCAGTTTTTTCTCCCGGATCTATCTCATCGATAATTTCACCTGAAACATCATCGGCGTCGGTCATAACATCTTGTTCAACTGTTTCACTGCTCAACTCGTTTTCAACCTGCTCGTCTCCAGAGGTGAAAAAGAGGTAACCACCCACGGCAATAATCAGCACGGCTAAACCAATAGCAATCTTGATCAGGAGTGAAGTAGAGAGGTTAAACTTACTTTTTATCTTGCCATCGTCGCTGTCGCCATCGGCTTCTTCACCTTCAGACTCCGAACCTTCTTTATCCTTACGTGAAGTAAAGAAGTTAAGCTTCCTTTTTATCTTATCTAAAAATGAGCCGCCACCGGCTTCGTCACCTTCAGCCTCTGATCCGTCTTGATCATCAACCTTTTCAGTTTCTAAAATTTCCTCACCCTCATTCTCAGCCATCACATCCCCCATTTAAGAATAAAGCTCTAACTATCACATCTAAGATAAGTTTATACCATCGTAGCCAGCCATGACCGTCAATATCAATTCGCACCAACTCTAGGGCTTTTGCGCTACTGCGTAAATTAGTTTCCAGTCAACTTCTACTTGTTGATCTCTAGCGACTAAGTTCAAATAAACAGGTACAGCCTTCTTAATATCGCCTATTGATGACTCCAATCCAAATAAGCCTTTAAAAAAGTTAGCTACATGGAACTCGTCAGCAAACACCCAAGGAACATTTTCTATGGTTTCTTGAATCTTATAAAACCCCGAATTCCGCATCAGAATTGAAACCTCATCAGGCGAGATAAAGTCTCCTATGTGCCCATTTGGATTGTGCTGATGTACGTAATTGTTTAACCAGTTAGCAACGGGAGAATCATCAATGACATCACATATTGCAAAAAAACCTCCGGATTTGAGAACACGAAAGGCTTCACTGACTGTTGCTTGCTGATCCTGACTATGATGGAGGCCGGCAAGACCAAGTACAACATCAACTGAGCCAGACTCTATACTTGACCAATGTTCGAGCTTATCTTCCACCACTCGATAGTCTGGATTCAACCGTTGATTTAATGCCTTAACTGGCTCGATACAAATCAGTTCAACATTACCTTGTAACTGTTTGCTAACACCATCGGAAAGGTAGCCCCCTGCCGCTTGCATATCCACTACTCGACAACCAGCAAATAACGAAACTTGACGTAACAACATCTGAAGCTCTGCATCCCTTGCATTTGGATAACTCTGCATTGCTGATGGATCAGAGATGGCCGGATGGCTGTATGTTTCTGACATACTCAAAAATTAAATACCTATCAGGATGCGAATTGAATTCATTTTAAGAAATTTAACTCCCGCTGTCATCAAGAGTAGCAATAGCGCTAAAATTACAAACAATTTTTCCACACTGCACTTAATAGACCTTTAAATACCGTCTATAGTTTTTAAGAGATAAGACAAGGTAATATTATCAAAAAAGGCTGTGCCGGTAGAAACAAAAATACGTGGCCGTTTATCATCTATTAGTTTAAAACCGGTAATCAAACTAAATAAGTCTGTCATGCTGTTTGCCTCAATCAGGTTATTTTCCGTCCACGCTTTGATATCACCATAACGAGCACTGTCATAACTATCCACAAACAATGACGCCGCCTGCGCCCAACTATTATCTAGTTCTCGTTGTGAATCTATATCGGCGCCAACACTGATTATCAAGTCTGCCTTAAAGTCATCGGTCGAATAGATTGGGGTTGAACTGGTTGTACACAAAATTAATACATCAGTACCGGTAAGCGCTGCTCTAGTGCTCGCTTGAAAACTAATCTTTGGAAACTCAGAACGCAATGAACTTACACATTTTTCAGCGCGTAATTTATCAGTGTCGTGAATAACTACGTCATCTGTCCAGCCCAAGGCCGCTGCGTAAAATGCGGCATAATAACCTACACGCCCTGCACCGATAATGGTCATTTTTTTACGATTGTCAGCTAGAAAATCAACAGCCAACATCGCACAAATTGCTGTTCTAGCTGAAGAAAGCAAACAGGCTTCGACAATGTGAGTAATAAAATTTTCGGAGGGATGAAACACACAGGCTTTACCAACGGTAATTTGATCGGGTACAGATTGTTGAATAACATTTGTCCCGACCAACTTTACGGTTTTCATTACCTCGTTGCCATCTTTAATAACACAAGGCATAACCCGAAAATCTCCATCACTATCTTGATCTGAGAACAGAATCTTAGGCGGCATTTCCATCTCGGCTTTATTTAGCGCTATATTTTCCAATCGCTGTTTAACAAAGTGATAATATTCTTGAGGATTCTTGGTAAGCGCCTCATGGACATTCAATTCATTAATATAACTAAAAGGCTCACCGCTTAAACGGAAAACCTCAGCCAACAGGTCTGTTTCCGCAAAGTAATCACTTACACTCAAAGTCATTTAATTACATCTCAATAAGGAATGGTTATATTTGTCAGTTAATAACAATATTCTCAAATAAATGGTTTACGGCATCATAGACCTGGGTTGACATCATCTCATGCTTATTTTTCCATGAGCACAATTGGCCGCCCGTTTTGGTAACACTATTAATTTGATCAAAGGCTAGGCCTTCATAAAGGCATTCATTAGTTTGCACAACAACAACAAGAGCAGCTATTTGCCGATCCATCAATAATGCCAGACACCGTTTTTTAAGGCTGTTATAGGGCATGGCCATTTCATTTTCAGATAAATCCATGGTTAAGCTATGACTCGTTAAACCACAGATAACGCCACTTGCTAACAATTGCTTTTGTCTTTTCCTCGCCCCCTCAAAAGCCTCCTTGTCACCAACAAAAACATCGATTGGAATTCGGCCATCACCCTCAATAAAGTTTTCTAAAAAGCTGGACAGATAGCGTTTTGATATTTCTGTCCCACCAAATAATGGCGAAAAGTTCACTTCATTAATGATCGCATCATTTTTATGCCAAGGCTGACTAATATCGGGAGTGATAATATCAATACCAGCATTATAAAGACCAAAGGTTTTTGCTGCCTTCACAGCTATCTTTATATTATCAGGATGGATCTGAGTAGAAACATCCTCTGGCGTGCCACCCCAGGCATCACTTTGAAAAGGTCTTAATGGCACAAGCTCATCTAATGCTGGAATAGACGTCAATGAAAAGCCACTGGCCATCATTGTTTCCATCGCTAAATCATCATTCGGATAGCGATGAGATCTAAGCCAAGGTGCTTTACTTTTTTCTTGGTTATCTTTGTCAGATATAAGTTGAGCGACCGTATGATTTCCGTCACCGATTACTGATAAAGGTCGTCTTTTTATGGCATACAACAACACGCCATCGCTAATAAAAAGGCGATGACACACACCGGGGACTTCTCGTTCAATAATAATAGATCGCCGTTTTGAAAACGTACGTGCAAGATCAAAGGCCTCTGATAAACGATCATTATTGTTAATACCAACCGTAACACCTTCACCACGGTCACAATTKRWWRRKTKANRMYACNSAWAKKMMAGYYYWKTWGCCNWCSSMGCRRWAWATNCSKRYTTTTGAGAATTGACGATAATATGCTGCGGTGCAGGTAAGCCAGCCATTCTCAATAACACCGCTGATTTGGCCTTATCTTGCGCTGTTCTTGCTCCAATTGCCGAGTCTGCTTCCGWAGTACTGCGTGACAATTGACGTGAATATTGACCCCATCCAAGTTGATAAACGCCACTGCCTAAATGAATAAAAGGGATATTTTTATCGTAGGCGGCCTTTAAAATTGGCAGTGTGGATTTCCCTCCAGTAAAAAAACGCTTAAGTGGGATACGACCATTGCTCTCAACACGGTTATAAAGCTGCTGAATATGCTCCGAACTCTTCTCTTTAGTTGAGATCCATCGAAGCGCTTCAAAGGCTGAACGAATAGCTGTTTTATAGGCATTAGCATGAGTTAACTCTATATCCGCTACCGAGAGAGTGATATATATCTTTTGCCTTTTATCTTTATAAATTTTAATCTCATTTTTGGCGTAAAAGGCRGGGATATTGGCAAACTGTAGAAAGACATTTATTAACTGTTGCCCTCGCCATGCCAGTTCAAAAGCCAGTCGTTCAGATTTATCCTCCATTGCCGGTTTAGCGTGGAAATAAGATACAACTTTGACATCAAAAACAGCCCATAACCACTCATCAACTGTTTCTAAGCAAACAGAAGACGAGGRGAAAAARTTGACCGTAAATAACTTTGTTTGCTGTTGCGGCATAATAAGTGAAATTTTTTAGTCGTATAAGTTGTGCTCGTAGTCTATCAGGCTTTTTGGCAGGAACTAAATACGTACAGACCTCCAACAATTGAACCGGAAAAGTAGCGATACATTTTTATCATTTTTTGCTCTTCTCCAAATCAATCATCATTTTTCACTCTTTATTATTTGCTCTCCAATAAACCAAGAGCCATCTGTTCTGTATATTTAGAACGGCTCAAGACCACATGCTTCCCTGTGGCTACAGCTTCAACATTTATAGTAATTACAGTAACTTGAACWTTCAYCCCTCATGATTTCTGTACAGGTTAATTCATAATAAAATTTAAGAAATATCGCAGTTTCCCATTCCTACCCATAAGAATTATTTATATATATAATAAAAATACGTGAGTTTTATTTATAGATGAACTTACCTACACTGACGGTATTTACTCAACTCATCGAACAAAATACGAGAAAAAATTCGTAAGATAGATTTTTTGGTCAGAAATCAACATGTGTCGAAAATCACGCGATTTCAAAGCACATACTTGACCAGATACAACAACTATAAAGGTGGATATATGGCTCTAGTATCAATGCGACAATTATTAGATTATGCCGCGGAACATGACTTTGCTATTCCTGCATTTAATGTCAATAATTTGGAACAAGTCCAAGCGATTATGCAAGCTGCAGATGCAACGGATAGTCCCGTTATCATGCAAGGCTCTGCAGGGGCGCGTAATTATGCAGGTGAACCGTTCCTGCGTCATCTAATTCTGGCTGCAATTGAGCAATATCCTCATATTCCTGTGGTAATGCATCAAGATCACGGCTCTGAACCCGCAGTGTGTACTCGCTCCATTCAATCAGGCTT
>NVRG01000095.1 GCA_002400805.1 Gammaproteobacteria bacterium | reverse complement strand
CTTGTGTTTGTTCAGCAACAGAAATATTAGGCACAGCAAACGCCATAGGCAGGTAAGCCATGATGATGATGAAAATACACAATAGTCGTTTAGTGATCTGAGTCATATGTTTCTTGTAAATGTCTGTTGCGTAAACTGTGACACGGTCAGTTAAGTATAGTTCATTACTAGTGATGAATTTGGCTAAATTGGTTATTACTCCACGAGTAGCCGTATTCCACAAATGCCTATGCAATAGAGCAAAGGTTCCAGTAATCAATAAGCTAGCTAATAACATTGTGTCTTGCAAAGCCATTCATATTCAATGCTCATGGAAGCTGTGATTCACTATTCGTGTGACGATATACTCTGGCCGAGAAGTTTCACTGGTTATTCATTACTGCCGAGTTGTAAGATATCTATAAACCATTGGCTGATGTCAGCAATCTGATCTTGGCAAAGAGAGTGTTCCATGGGGTATGTTTTTAACTCTACGGAGTAACCTTTTGACGTCAATAACTCAGAGCTAACACTACTTAAACTAATAGGAACAACAGGATCATAGTCACCATGATGAATGGCGATGGGTAAGTTTTGATTGGCCGAGTTATAAGCAATACTGTCTTTAGTGGCAAAATAAGTCGACAAGGCTAATAAGCCAGCCAGTTTTTGAGGGAAGGATAGGGCGACATCAAAGGCAACGGCGCCACCTTGGGAAAAGCCGGCAATAATAATACGTTCACTAGCAATGCCTCGCTCTATTTCGTGAAGAATAAAGTCGTTGATAGCATCGACCGATTTTTTAAGCTGAACTTCATCTACTTCGCGCTCAATGCTCATTTCTAAAATATCGTACCAAGCGGGCATCACTGTGCCACCGTTAATAGTCACTGGCAATGAAGGTGCATGTGGAAAGATAAAGCGTACTGCTGCATCTTTGGGTAAAGAAAGTTGCTCAATAATGGGTTCGAAGTCATGGCCATCGGCACCCAGACCATGTAACCAAATGATGGATGCATCAGGGTTAGCGTTAGTTTCAACTTCAACATGCGGTAATAATTGGGTCATTTATGTTGCTCAGATAAGGTAAAAAAATATGTTTGATAGTATAGCAATCGAAGAAAACCGTACTAGGGCTTAACTCAGTTTGGGATGATGAATATCACGTTGTAGGAAAAAAGTAGCCAACATGGAAATGGCGATACCGGGCATGACAATAGTTGGGATATTAACGTCATCAATAATAAGTAGTAATACTGTAACTAATGCAGGATTAAGGTAGACATAGGCATTAACCCTTTTAGGCCCTAATGCAATGGTGGTGGTTTGATATAAATATCCAGTCATTAAGGTGGCTGCGATTATCAAGTAGGCCATATTATAAATAGACTCGTTTTGTATTAAATGCCAATCAAGAGGCAGGCCGGAATAAAGTAAGGCAATGACCATCCAAACTGATCCACAAAGCAAGGTACAAAATACCAATACGGTCATGTCATCATTGCGATATARCAGTTTCATGGAAATWGAAAAAAAACACATAAAGACTAAGGCAGCRAGAAAGATAAGATCACCTTSATTAARTGAAAACGAAGTTAATAAGGCCAGTTGACCACCAAAAATAACCCAGCACGTSCCCATCATGCCCAKTAGGTAGATCATAAATTGTGWTCGYGTGATTTTTTCACCAAAGATAATGATAGAAAACACGGCGGTAATAAATGGCAGTAAAGTAAATAACGTGCCAGTGTTAAGTGATGTTGTAATGGTTAATGACTGAAAGAAGCCGATGAAAAAGGCCGCATAAAAAAAGCTGATGACGGCTGCTCTTGGTAGTGTTCGCAGAATAGCGTTTCGTTTAGCACGACTAACTAAAACAAAAGGTAATAGCAAAAGTGCTGCACCGGAAAACCGTAATAACGTGAGTGAAAATGGATTGATGATGCCAGCTAACTTTTCTGAGGCAAGGAATGAACCGGCAACCAAAATAGTTGCAAGTAATACAAAGAGATGGTGTTTAAGCTTAGTCAAAATAATGCCTGTAAAGATGAAGTTTCTAAATTAAGGTAGTATGAATTTGTCCATAGTTTAACGAATGAGGCCCATAAAATGCAGCATAAAATCATGGTTATTTTAGTCTTAGCTTTTGCCTTACCTATTAATGCTGAAGAAATTGAACGTTCAATCATTACTAGCTGTGCTTATCAGGCGGGCACGGCACGTGAAATTCAAACTATTCGTCAAACAGAAGGCGATGATTGGGAGCAGTTTGAGCAGAAGATAATGAAGATTTATGGTGATAGTCAGGGACGTAATGATTTGCTTGCAATAGCTAAACGTGTTTATTTCCAGCCAACAACCACGCCACCGGACGAGGTCTACGGTGATATTTTTAAAGCATGTAATGAAAGGGCAAGTGGAACAGAGTCAGTGTATTAATTCGACGAGTGTCTTACATAATTTGATTTGATATAACAACGTTAAGCCATGACAGGGCTGACATTTTCAGGCAGTTCAAGCTGAAGCAACCCAGAGTAGGGTTGCTTCATACTTAGTTTGAATTGATTAACGTAATGTTCGGCCAAACAAGTTCAAGGCTAACTGATAGCCTAATTGAGCTGTTTGAGCATCATAACGACCACCATCACCTTCATCACGCATAAAGGCATGTTCAGCGTTAAACTCATGCCAGGTGAATCGAATATCGGTCTCATTTAATTCAGTGTAAATCTTAGCTAGACCTTCTTTTGGTACATGGTTATCTTGCTTGCCCCAAATCATCAATAACTCACCTTTGATGTCATCGAGACGTTCCATGCTGTGTTGGCCTGGTTTATTAGGAATGTTTTGAATATGCAAGTCAGTAGCATAAAAACAAGCTGTGCCTTTCACTTCTGGCTGTAATGCAGCACGAAATGCCAAATGACCACCGATACAATAGCCCATCGCTCCGATATGACCGTTGCTCCATGATTGTTGTTTAGCAAACTCGATTAATGCCACATTGTCAGAGTCATAACTTTGCACATCTTTGTTTTCTTTATCGGCATTACCTTTCTCACGACCAGCATCGTCATAACCTAAGACGGTGCCGATTGGGTTTAACTCATGAAATACTTCAGGTACTAACACTGCGTAACCGTGACTAGCGATAATTTTTGCCGCACGCTCAATAGGGCCAGTTTGTTGGAAAATTTCTGAATAAAATAAAACAGTAGGGAAACTGCCTTCACCAACAGGACGGTGAATATAAGTACGCATCACGCCTGTAGGAGTGTCTAGATCAGCAATATGGCTTTGAGTTTTCATGATTTGCTCGTTAAGTTGGTAGGTTTATTAAAGGGCGCTATTGTACAACGGTTTGAGCCATTCATCATTGCCCGAACCAGTTCAGATTATGGTTACGTTTTTATCTAATGGAAAAATAGGTTGGCTTTCTCAAGCCGCACCTTTTTCGATAATAAATATCAGCTCATTGTCTGTTTCAGTGGTATCAATCAATGGGTTTTCAGACATTGCACAATAAACAGGTATATCGATAAAGGCACCACGATCAGTAGCAATCACCCGTAATCGTTCTCCTACCTGCATGGTTGAGATAACTTTTTTTGTTTTTAACAAAGGAAGAGGACAGTTAAGGCCTGATGTATCAAGCTCGGTATCAAAGTGCGACATTGTGCAATTAAGTGCTTCTATTAGTCTGGAAAGGCACTATTTTATACTAGTCTGTCCCCTTGGTTTTCTAGTAATATTTTTCTGTGGCAATATGGCCGGGTTCACGACGGGTATGACGGTGTAGACCTCTGGTCTCAAGATGCTGTGTGACCTCATCCAACATTTGTGCAAGACCACATAACATCAGATGACTCATTTCCGGTGCTAGCGTTAAGCCCACATGTTTTT
Source organism: Gammaproteobacteria bacterium (assembly GCA_002400805.1). Next base: position 2,439 of record NVRG01000095.1, on the reverse strand, counting down.
CTAGCTCACCACTTTTAAGATAGGTGGTGATCCGAGCGTTAATAGTGTCAGCTGGTTTTTCACGCGTCACAAAGGGCACAAAATAGAATTGATCTGGGTACTGCGAAAGCATCGCTTCAAAATCGTCACGGTAGGCCATGTTTTCAACTGTTTTTGCCGAGTAACACAAGATGATTTTTTCAAAACGCTGCCACGGCTCTGCTGTTTTAAGAATAGATAAAAAAGGCCCAATACCGGTACCCGTGGCAAATAACCATAAATGGGGCACATCAGGCACCTGATCTAACGTGAGCAAGCCGTTCAGACGATCAGAGATTTGAATGGTATCGCCGGTGACTAAGCCCGCAAGTTTGGAGGTTAAAAAGCTTTTTTGAAAGGTATTAAAGTGAACTTCCAGCAATGATTCCTGTGGTGTATTAACCAGTGAATACGGCCGGTGAACTAATTTATCGTCTATCTCAAGACCGACAAGGGCAAACTGACCCGCTTTAAAGCTTAATGGGTCGGTCTTGATTTTTAGTGAGAACAGATCGGGGCACCATTGCTTGTTTTCAACTATTTCCCCTTGGATCCATGTCGGCATRGCTTTATATCCTGTAATTATTTGAAAGAGACAGYGTAATTAGGCTCAYTTTTTATTATGACTGCCATCACAYAAMGGTTGCGTTGCAGTMGCTTTGCAACCACAGAAAAATACATTTTTAGATTCAGTGGCTTCATATTGTATCGGTGTAAAGTCTGAGCCACGATGAGAACCATCGCAAAAAGGTTGATTAGTACTGAGGCCACAGGCACACCAAAAGTATGTTTGGCCCGCTTCAACTTCAATAATAAAGGGGGTATCAGCTACTCKTACAGGATCGCTCATGTTATCTCTCCKTATARTTMAGTTACTTTTCTGGAAGTCGGAAAAYCCAATATGAAACAGGCACAAAKACAAATTCTAAAATAATATARAGCACTAACACCGGTGACGGCTGGCCATCGACAACAACACTAATAAGTCGACCCGACACCAGACCACCGGCAAAAATCATCGTGGTTAATACCGCCATATTTCTATATTTGTCGCTAAATGCAGCCCAAAACCAAAATATTCCCAGTGCAAGGTAAAGCCCCATAATGGAGCGAAGAATATGAGCAAACTCGACGCTAACGTCATTGATACCAAGAAATAGTCGGGCAAACCAGTGAGGCGATACGCCATACAGTAGGGCGATGATGACCACCGTGAAGCAGGCAATAAGCAAAAAAAACTTTTTTATTATCATTGATAGCCTTTTGTTTAACTATAATTGAACAACAATCTGTGCATGCTTTGATTAGCTTAACACTGATTTAATCATCGATAGGCAGCATGGTTCGACAACGGGGAAAGTTTGAACAACCCCAAAAGTATTTGCCTTTATGGTCACCTATCTTAGTCTGACGCAGCACCATATTATTGCCACACAAAGGGCAGGGCTTGCGTGATTCTTTGTCAGCAACAATTTGTTGTACATGGCTGATATGTTCCCGATTAGTTTTAAATGACGTTGTTAAGCGTCCATTTTCAATCGCAGCAATGATTTGGTCTTTTTCTATCGGTGTGATCAACAATTCAGTCTTGGACTTGATATGACGAATATAAGCCATGCCATGAGTGACATTTTGAGGTTGAGGTGTTTTGAACTCACTTTTACCGACAAACACGATAACGGAATGCAATTGTTCCTCTTCGAGGTATAACAATGCTTGCAATGTTTTAATATGTTTATAGTTCTGATGTAGTGGGTTCTGAAATTGATTCTTGTGGTTATAGATTTGTTGCGTCCACATCTTTTGCTGCGGCTGACCAAAAATCCAGCCACGGATATTCTTGGTTTCCATCACAAACACGCCGTATACCGACACAATGATATGGTCAATTTGGGTGGTGCCATCCTCGGTTTTGAGGGTCACGTTTTTGAGCAGGTGATACACCTGTTGATCAAGTTGAAAGCGAGCTAATAAATTAACGATGAATTCGCCTATCAACCCTTTGAACCAAGCTGACCGAAAAAAGCTAATGCAGACAAAAAAGGGGATCAAAAACCACAGAGCGGAAAAGAGTTGTTCATATAGCGGTGAAAAATCCATCTTTCCTTATCCCCGTTAATAAAAAATCAATCGAGTCTTACTTTGAACTTATAAATTTGTCGTTAAACGTTATGTTCATGTAGTTCCATTAAAGCACTTTATGGTTGGTTTGAAACCTTGTTTAACTGCTTATCGTGATATTTGGCCAGCAAAAGTAAAGAAAGTAGTGCACCTAATAATGCCAAACCCATATCGGACTGGGTATCCCAGACATATCCTTGTGTGCCCAAAAATGCCTCAGCATCTTCACCACTCGCTAAAGCTACCCACCATTCAATCAATTCATAAAAAGCACTAAAGGCGAGGGTAATAGAAACAATG
>NVRG01000094.1 GCA_002400805.1 Gammaproteobacteria bacterium | reverse complement strand
TTAAACGACGCTGTACACCTGATACCGAAGCCCGACGACTTTCAGTCACAATTTGAACCGCTTGGTCATACAGCACATCTTGTTCGGCATCACTGGCATCAGCAAAACTCGACTCGTCATCACTACTGAGATCTTGAGTAATTTCTTCAAGGTAATTAGGTTGCGCATTTTTCTTCAAAAAAGCGACTACTTGATGCACTTCATGATCATCAACAAACGCGCCATGCACCCGTTCAGGTAAGCCTGTTCCCGGTGGCAAATACAACATATCCCCCTGACCCAGTAATTGTTCTGCCCCCATTTGATCCAAAATGGTACGTGAATCGATACGTGACGATACTTGGAAAGCCATTCGTGTTGGAATATTAGCTTTAATCAAACCAGTGATGACATCTACCGACGGTCTTTGGGTGGCTAAAATTAAGTGTATACCTGACGCGCGGGCTTTTTGCGCCAAACGAGCAATTAGCTCTTCCACTTGTTTGCCGACCACCATCATCATGTCAGCCAACTCATCGATCACCACTACAATAAACGGCAAGGGCTCTAATATTGGTGCCGGTTCACCATCTACCAGATCGACAGTCGGATCTAATATAGGTTCTCCACGGTCTATGGCTTCTTTCACCTTCTTGTTATAACCAGCAATATTACGCACGCCCATCGCGGCCATCAGTGGATAACGACGTTCCATTTCTGCCACACACCAACGCAGAGCATTGGCCGCTTCTTTCATATCGGTGACCACGGGGGTTAATAAATGAGGAATATCTTCGTAAACGGACAGTTCCAACATTTTTGGATCGATCATAATCAGGCGCACTTCTTCAGGTGTCGCTTTATAAAGCAAGCTGAGGATCATCGCATTAATGCCCACTGATTTTCCTGAACCGGTGGTACCGGCTACCAATAAATGAGGCATTTTTTCTAAATTGACCACCACCGGCCGACCAGCAATATCTTTCCCCAAGGCCATCATTAACGGGGACTTGCTATTCTCGTATTCGGCACAGCCCAAAATCTCGCGTAAACGTACCATTTCACGGTGCTCATTGGGGATTTCCAAACCCACAACCGGCTTGCCAGGAATGACTTCAACAATACGCACGCTACTCACAGACAAGGCACGCGCCAAATCTTTCGCTAAACCACTAATGCGGCTGACTTTGATTCCCGGGGCGGGCTGTAATTCAAATCGAGTTACTACCGGACCCGGCTGCACTTCAACCACTTGCACCTCAACACCAAAATCTTTTAATTTCAGCTCAACTTGACGAGACAATGCTTGCAAGACTTCTTCACTATAGCCACCCACGCTGGCTTGTGGCATATCAAGCAAAGCCAAAGTAGGCATGCCTGGCTCTTCAGCATTTTCAAACAGCGGTACTTGCCGCTCTTTTTCTTCACGTTGACTCGGCTCGGTCACGTTCAATATCGGTTCAACCCGTATTTTTTTGCGGTCTTTTATTTTGTCATTCTGTTCACGAAATGTTTGCTCACGTTGTTGACGTGCATGTCGCGCTAACAGGTTCACTTTAAACTCGCGTAGCCAACGGGCCGCATAAGTCATTACTAACATCGCAACAGCGCCCAAACGGTCAACCACCATTAACCATGACAGGCCGGTAAATAAGGTCACTCCGGTTAATAAAATGGCGAGTAATAATAAGGCAGTGCCCGCAGCGCCAAACACTGCTTCAAAACCATGACCAACCACTTCGCCTAAAACGCCACCCGCACCTAAGGGCAATAAACCAGCGAAAGAAATAAGACTCAGCGTTGATAAACCACTGGCCGAAGCGACTGCCATTAACAAACCTACGGCTTTTATTACCCAAAAATGTAGCGCGCTTTCACTATCCGCTGTCTTACCCCAGCTAAATAATAACCAGCCACTGAATGCCAACATCAACGGTGATAAATAGGCGGGGAAACCAAAGCCATATAACAGCGCATCGGCCAACCAAGCGCCCACGATTCCGCCTAGATTGACGATAAGATCATCGGTTCCAGTTGTTGACCAACCCGGATCCGCGGGCTGATATGACCATAACGATAATAATAAGTAACCAGCCAAGGCCAAGGCCAAAATAAGTGCCGCTTCACGCAGGCGAAAGCCAACCGCGCCTGACATGTCTTGCCGCTTCTCTTTATCGATCACTCGTGTTGCCTGTGCCAAGGTAATAATTCCAGTAACGCCAACATATTAACGGCTGATCTTAACACAGCTTTTTAACTGTAACGCTTTACCAAATTAACTGTGATAGGTACTCTAAAAACAAATACTAAAATTCGCTTTGGAGATTAACGATTATGGCTGACAGTAAACACTGCAGATTACTTATTCTTGGTTCAGGTCCTGCAGGTTATACCGCTGCTGTTTATGCTGCTCGTGCTGCTCTCGAACCTGTATTAGTGACCGGTATCGAACAAGGTGGTCAATTAACTACCACTACGGATGTAGATAACTGGCCAGGCGATGATGAAGGTGTGCAAGGTCCAGAATTGATGCAACGTATGCAACGTCATGCCGAACGTTTTGGTACCGAAATTATATTTGATCATATTCATACCGCCGATCTTAGCCAACGTCCCTTTAAACTCACCGGTGATAGTGGGGAATATACCGCTGATGCGCTGATTATTGCCACCGGTGCTTCGGCAAAATATTTGGGCTTGGACTCAGAAGAAGCATTTAAAGGTCGGGGGGTTTCCGCCTGTGCCACCTGTGATGGTTTCTTTTATAAAGGCCAACCGGTGGCGGTCATCGGTGGTGGTAATACTGCGGTAGAAGAAGCCTTATACCTTTCAAATATTGCTTCAAAAGTCACCGTGATTCATCGCCGTGATTCATTCCGCTCAGAAAAAATATTGACTAATCGTCTGTTGAAAAAGGCAGAAGAAGGTAATGTTGAAATTTTATGGAATCACCAATTAGATGAAGTCTTAGGTGATGATGCAGGCGTCACCGCCATTCGAGTTAAAAGCACCGTTGATGACAGCACGCAAGAAGTAACGGTTCAAGGCGCATTCATCGCCATTGGCCATCAACCGAATACCGGCATTTTTGCTGGGCAGCTAGATATGGAACATGACTACATATTGTTAAAACAAGGTACTCAGACCAGTATTCCAGGTGTTTTTGCTGCGGGTGATGTTTCTGATCCTATCTACCGTCAAGCCATTACCTCGGCCGGCGCCGGTTGTATGGCAGCACTTGATGCCGAACGCTTCTTGGAAAGCGAAAGTTAACCACTAACAAGGGCAGGTTTTTACCTGCCCTTTTTTATGAGGAGTAATGCCATGTCTAACTACCAACATATTTTGATCGCGGCGGACTTTTCTACCCACAACAAACTCGTGTGTGAGAAAGCGCGCGAAATAGCTGACCGTAATCAAGCTAAATTAAGTATCTGCCACATCGTCGAAGATTACCCCATTACCGACTTTGCCTACGAACCGATGATCAGTGTCGATATTGATATGCGTGATGCCTTATTAGATTCAGGCAAGAAACACATCGCTGATCTAGCAAAAAATATCGATATCCCCGTAGCAAATCAATGGGTCGAGTTTGGCAGTCCTAATCACGACATCGTCCGTCTTGCCGAAGAAAATAAGGTAGACCTGATTGTGGCCGGCTCTCATGGTCGTCATGGCATTCAACTTCTCTTAGGGTCAACCGCTAATGGAATTTTGCACCACGCCAAATGTGATGTATTAGCGGTGCGCTTACACGATAAATAAGCGCCCAATTATTAGTTGAATAACACCCCTCCTATTACGGCTTGAAAATGGATCTATATTCAGCTTGGAGCTCAGTAGCTCTAGCTGAAGAAGGTTCGCTGAAACAATAACCGGGCTTTTCAGTGACAGATAAACCATTAACGATTACTATAGCGGCCATCACCAAAGATTTTGACTCCTACACACCGAATCATATTGGAAGGTAAATAATTATCACGGAAAGATAAATATTAATTTCATTGCGTTGTGTAAGAGATTTGCCCTTGGCCAAAATAGCATCATTCCCTCCTGTGTATAAGCATGTTGCCCAACAAGCGTCGGAAAACCTTCGCCGGCTTTTACCCTTCATTAATAAACACAAGAACCCCGTTAATCCGGTTAACTATGCTGTTTGGTATGAATATGTTTCTGGTGAGAATCAACAATTAAATTCAGCGATTGATACACGCTTAAGTAAAAACGAGCCTATCACTGAAGAACTAACACAGTATTTATACGAAAAGTTTGTCTTGATGGGCATGCCTGAACGCATTGAAAAAACCAATAGCGGCATGCGCTTAATTGTCGATAATACCTTACAAAACATCACTAAAGCCGAAGCCAAAGCCGGTGCCTGTGCCTCCGACCTAAACAACAGTCGTAGCCTGCTTGAGGGTTTGCATAATGTCGAAGACTTAAAAGGCGTGATAACAGATATTTTATCGCAAACTAAAATGCTGACCGAATCGAGCAACGATCTAAAACAAGAATTAGCTAAATCCACTCAAGATATGATGGCCCTCAAGTCCGAGTTAGAAGAAGTAAAAAAAGCAGCACGGACGGATGGTTTAACCGGTTTACTTAACCGCGGCGCGTTTAATCAAGAACTAGATAAACTATGTAATCGCGGTGAGATTGAAGTATCACTCATTTTATTTGATTTGGATAACTTCAAAAATATCAATGATACTTACGGTCACTTGCTAGGTGACAAAGTCATCCAGTTTTTTGCTGGAATATTAAAAAAACACAGTAATAACATTCATCCCGTGGCGCGCTATGGTGGCGAAGAAATGGCCATGATCATGTTGAATACCAAGCCACAAGCGGTATTAGAAACTGCTGATGCTATTCGCTTAGCCTTGGCTAAGAGCAACCTAAAAAAGAAGGGCAGTGAAGATGGCATTGGCCAAGTCACCGTCTCGGTTGGTATCAGTAAACTAAACGCCGATGACACCCCAAATACAATTATCGATCGCGCTGATCAGGCTCTCTATTTATCAAAAGCCAATGGTCGGAACCAAGTTAACGTTTTGAAACATTAAAATCGATAAAACGTCTTAGCCAAATAATTCACTACCGTTTCCCGCTGCTCACTCGACCAACTGACATCTGCCGCTACGGCACAACCTTTTACGCGTTTATGCAATGCGGGCAGAGTTTTAACTTTATGTTCAGCTCTTGTATAAAGACTGTTCGCTTTGCCGCCCGTTATTGAGGAATGACACTGCAGACAACTAGCATCATGCAGTGTTTTCCCTTGTGCCAATACCGTCATTGGCAACAGCAATAACAGGCTGAGCCAATAAAACCTCATTACGCTTTATTGGCCTGCAAATGAGCAACTCGCAAGGTAGCAGGCGGGTGTGAATCATAAATGGCAGAAACCAAGGGATCCGGTGTCAAGGTGCTCGCATTTTCCTGATATAACGCCACTAATGCCTTGATTAAGTGCTCACTACTCGAAACAGAAGCCGCATAAGCATCCGCTTCATATTCATATTTGCGAGAGAGAGCCGTCATCATCGGATGTAAAAAGAAACTAAACACTGGAATCACTAACATAAACAAGACTAATGCCATGGCATTGCTTTCTACTGTGACACCTAGCCCCGTGTAGAACCATGATTCAGCTGATGCCCAACCCAACGCCGCTAAGCCAACTAAACTTAACACCGCCATCACTGCCATATTTTTAAGTACATGTTTACGACGGAAGTGACCTAATTCATGTGCCAGCACTGCTTCGATCTGATCTTCATCCAAAGTTTTGAGCAAGGTATCAAAAAATACAATACGTTTATTGTTGCCTAGACCGGTGAAATAAGCATTGCCGTGACCTGAACGACGCGAACCATCCATCACATAAATGCCTTGGCTTTTAAATCCACAGCGAGCCAATAATCCTTCAACCCGCGCTTTCAACTGCTCATCTTCTAAGGGTGTGAATTTATTGAATAAGGGGGCAATAAAGGCGGGGTAAGCCCACATCATTAACAGTCCAAAACCTATCCACGCTGCCCATAAATATACCCACCAATACTCACCGGTGCTATTCATCAACCACAGCGCAGCCCAAATCAACGGCGCACCCAGTACCACCATTAATAAGGTTTGCTTGACTAAATCAGATAGAAATAATGTTGGCGTATTATTATTAAAACCAAAGCGTTCTTCCAGTACAAACGTCTTATACCAAGATAACGGCAGCTCAATTAATGAGCCAATAATAAAAAAGCTCAATATAAAGACAATGCCTGTTACCGCATCAGGCAACGCTAAGCTTTGCCATGCATCAGACAATAACCCCAGTCCACCACCTAAGGTCCAAGC
>NVRG01000093.1 GCA_002400805.1 Gammaproteobacteria bacterium | reverse complement strand
TCTTCTTATAATTTAGTAAATCTTGAAACTTCTTCATTCTTATTTTCTCCAAAAAATTACCTAAACGTCACAAATTGACCAAGCAAAGGAAATTGCAAACTGAGACTGCGCCTAATTGATAAGCATTCAATTTAGCAAGCTCCCGCTGCATTCCGACACTCGGGCCAAATGGCCCAGTGGAAATGAGGTGTCTTGCTCTTTTTGTGTTATCGCACCGGCTCGGTGTTGTATCCTCGATCGATGCTTGACAATAAAAAAACACATTCAGCCTGAAATCACAAAACATTCTGATTTACAACCCGTACAATCAGTATGTTTCAGCGATTTACAGCTGCTTGTTAATGTAAGTTGCGAGGTCGGCGGCGATTTGTTGCGCAACATTAAGTAAAGTCAACATAGACATTCCCCAATGACGGCTTTGGGTCGGAAGCTGACATCTGGTTTAAATATGCAGAAGWGCCAAATCAATCCCCAACGTTAAGAGAATCAAATGGTCAACCAACTTGATTYYCCAMCTTCAAAAACACTGACTTACTCAGCACCAAAAAGTACGCCGTTGATAAACCTGCCGAACCAAAAATCATGCACATAACGACAATTTGATAGTGGGCTGCCGTGATAGGTGAAACACCTGACAATATCTGACCCGTCATCATGCCCGGCAATGAAACTAAACCCACGGCAAACATCGAATTCACCACAGGAATAAAGGCCGCTTGAAAAGCAATGGCTTTAGCTTTTTGATATTCCACATCGCGTTCTAATTCTGCATGCAAACGTTCTGCCGCCAAACTTACACTGTTCATCGAGTTGGCAAAGATCATGCCTGCCAGCGGTATCATATATTGTGGTTGAAACCAGGGGTTTAAGGTGATTACCCCTTGCGTGACTAAGACTAAGGTTAGCCCTCCCCCCACTAATATTGACCAAAAAGCATGGCGGTATAACGCTATTCTCTGTGTTTTGACGGTGCCTAAAGCTATCCAACTAGAAGCCGATACCATCACCAACATCACCAACATCACTAACCAGGCCTTGTCAGCTTCAAAAATCGTTGTCAGTACATAACCCACCAACAGTAGTTGCACTAACATCCGTATCACCGAATACACGGCATTGGTCCCATCCAAGGACCATTTATATAAGATATATAATACGAACAGTACGGGTATAAACGCTAAAGCAAGGTTAAAGCTGGGAATGATTTGTAGGCTGGTATTCATGGTTTTTCTCTATAAAAAAGGCTGCATCTATTACTAGAAGCAGCCTTTTATTATTAACTACAATTTAATTTAAAATCAATTAGATGACACTTTATACTCATCCATTTCATTGAAGTTTAAATAACGGTATATCTCAGCTGACATGGGTTCAATGCCCGCTACCCGTTCTTGGTATTCAGCAACCGTTGGCAAACGACCCATGCTCGCCACGACAGCCGCCAATTCAGCCGAAGATAAATACACATCCGCACCATTACCCAAGCGATTGGGGAAGTTACGGGTTGAGGTTGAAACCACGGTGGCATTATCGGCAACACGCGCTTGGTTACCCATACATAGTGAACAACCCGGTGTTTCGGTGCGTGCTCCTACGCGACCAAAGATGCTGTAGATTCCTTCTTCCGTCAGTTGGCGTTGATCCATTTTGGTTGGTGGTGCAATCCAAAGCTTGGTGGGCAAGTTACCCATGTTTTCCAGCACTTTACCTGCCGCACGATAATGACCGATATTAGTCATGCATGAACCGATAAAGACTTCATCAATCTCAATACCCTCTAATTCGGATAGTGGTTTGACATCATCCGGATCGTTGGGGCAAGCCAATAATGGTTCGGTGATTTCGTTCAAATCAATTTCAATCACTTCGGCATATTCGGCATCGGCATCGCGTTCTAATAACTCAGGATTTTCTAACCATGCTTTCATGCCATCGATACGACGACGCAAAGTACGCTCTTCTTGATAATCTTGTGCAATCATCCATTCCAATAAGGAAATGTTTGAATTTAAGAACTCAATGATCGGTTCTTTATTCAAATGAACCGTACAACCATTAGCTGAACGTTCGGCGGACGCATCTGATAATTCAAAGGCTTGTTCAACTTTAAGATCTGGCAGGCCTTCAATTTCTAATACCCGGCCATTAAAGACGTTTTTCTTACCTTTTTTCTCAACCGTTAATAAGCCTTTTTGAATGGCGACATAGGGGATCGCATTCACCAAATCACGTAAGGTAATGCCGGGTTGCATTTCACCTTTAAAGCGAACTAATACTGATTCCGGCATATCAACAGGCATTACACCTAAAGCCGCAGCAAAAGCCACTAAACCCGAACCCGCTGGGAAACTAATGCCAATGGGGAAACGGGTATGAGAATCACCACCAGTACCCACTGTATCAGGCAGAATCATCCGGTTTAACCAAGAGTGGATTACGCCATCTCCTGGACGTAGGGAAACACCACCACGAGTACTGATAAAGTCAGGCAATGAATGCTGAAGCTTGATATCCACCGGTTTCGGATAAGCGGCGGTGTGACAAAACGATTGCATCACCAAGTCTGAAGAAAAACCTAAGCAGGCTAATTCTTTCAACTCATCCCGGGTCATCGCACCAGTAGTATCTTGTGAGCCCACTGTAGACACTTTAGGTTCGCAGTAAGTACCAGGACGAACACCTTCAACACCACAGGCTTTACCGACCATTTTTTGCGCTAAGGTAAAACCTTTACCCGTATCGTCAGGGGCTACTGGGCGAATAAATGCATCTGATGCTGGCAGAGATAATGTTTCACGTGCTTTATCTGTTAAACCACGACCAATGATGAGTGGAATACGGCCACCGGCACGGACTTCATCCGCTAAGGTTGTTGGACGCATATTAAACTCAGCAATCACCTCGCCGGCTTCATTCAAAATTTGGCCATCGTATGGACGAATAGTAATAACATCACCCATGTTCATGTTTTGCACATCACATTCGATCGGCAATGCACCCGAGTCTTCTGCTGTATTAAAGAAGATAGGTGCAATATTAGTACCTAAAATCACCCCGCCTTGGCGTTTGTTCGGTACAAAAGGAATATCGTTACCCATATGCCATAACACAGAGTTAATGGCTGATTTACGTGATGAACCGGTACCAACCACATCACCGACATACGCTAAGGGGTGACCTTTTTGTTTTAAGGTTTCGATAGTCTGCAAACCATCGGGCATTTTAGTGACCAACATGGCTTTGGCATGCAACGGAATATCTGGACGACTCCATGCTTCTGTCGCTGGCGACAAGTCATCGGTATTGGTTTCGCCCGGTACTTTAAATACCGTRACGGTAATGCTTTCTGGCARTGCCGGTTTTGCGTTAAACCACTCWGCMYCAGCCCATGCTTGCACCACACGTTTAGCRTGSTCATTGTTTGCTGCTTTTTCAATCACATCATGATAAGCATCATAAACAAGTAARGTCTTAGATAAAGCGGCTTCTGCAGCGTCTGCTGTGGCAGCAACATCAAGTAAATCWATCAATGGCTGRATGTTATAACCACCCATCATYGTRCCKARTAACTCAGTCGCATATACCGGACTAATYGMATCACAKGTGACKRTGCYTTTGGCCACGTCSGCTAAAAATCCRGCTTTGACATAAGCRGCCTGATCAACACCRGGWGGTACGCGATGAATMAGTAAATCAAGTAATGTTTGGCTGTTGTCACCTTGWGGTTGTTTTAGCAACTCGACTAAACCGGTAACTTGTTCAGCTTCTAAGGGTAATGGGGGAAGGCCTTCTTGGCCGCGTTGTTCGACATGACTTTGATATTCTGTCAGCACGTAGTAACTCCAATATCGTGGCTATAGATAACGCATATATTAACTCAAAATGAATAAGCTCACTGGAGCAAACACGAGATCTGCTATAATTTTTTGCAATTTTATAGCTTATTTCTTTTGGAGTTTTCATGGATCTATCCTCTCTTACCGCGATATCACCGGTCGATGGTCGTTACGCAAGTAAAACCAAATCATTACGCCCGTTCTTTAGTGAATATGGATTATTGCGCGCACGCGTGGAAGTTGAGGTTCGTTGGTTGCATTTATTAGGTGCGAACGCCGACATTAAAGAAGTGACCAAATTAAGCCCTGAAGCGGAAGCGTTTCTTGATGATATGGTGAATAACTTCTCGGTAGAAGATGCTGCTGAAATCAAAGATATCGAAAGCACAACAAACCACGATGTTAAAGCGGTTGAGTACTTTATTAAGCGTAAATTTAAAGCCAATGCTGAATTAGACAAAATCAGTGAGTTTGTACACTTTGCTTGCACTTCAGAAGATATTAATAATAATGCTTACGGCATCATGCTTAAAACTGCCCGCGAACAAGTTATTTTGCCTGAAATGGATACTTTGATTGCATCCATTCGTAAATTAGCTATTGAGCATGCTGAGATACCAATGATGTCTCGGACACATGGTCAACCAGCCTCTCCTACTACTTTAGGTAAAGAGTTAGCGAATGTTGTTCAACGTTTAGAGTTACAACGTACCCATGTCGCGGCGGTAATTTTATATGGCAAAATGAATGGTGCTGTAGGTAACTACAACGCTCACCTATCCGCTTATCCTGATATCGATTGGCCGATGATGGCCAATGCCTTTGTCACGGGTTTAGGTTTGCGTTGGAACAAATACACCACTCAAATTGAGCCACATGATTATATGGCTGAGTTGTTCCAAGCAATGATTCGTTTTAATACCGTGTTGATTGATTTTAGCCGAGATGTTTGGAGCTATATTTCAATTGGCTATTTCAAGCAAAAAACAGTGGAAGGCGAAATCGGTTCTTCAACTATGCCCCACAAAGTCAATCCGATAGATTTTGAAAATGCTGAAGGTAACTTAGGCGTTGCTAACGCTATGTTTGACCATCTTGCAATTAAACTGCCTATCTCTCGTTGGCAGCGTGATCTGACTGATTCCACCGTATTACGTAATTTGGGTGTGGGTTTTGCACACTCTTTACTTGCTTATGGTTCAGCATTAAAAGGTATCAGTAAATTAGAAGCCAATCCACAAGCGATGGCTGATGACTTAGATCGCAACTGGGAAGTATTGGCTGAGCCCATTCAAACAGTGATGCGTCGTTACGGTATTGAAAACCCGTATGAGAAACTTAAGGACTTAACCCGTGGTCAACGTGTTAATGAACAAATTATGTTAGATTTTATTAATAATTTGGATATGCCTGAAGAAGGAAAAGAAAGTTTGCGTCAACTTACTCCTGCCAACTACATCGGTAACGCTGCTGAACAGGCACGTAACTGCTAAGTCATGACTGACTCGCTCTCGACAGATCCTAATCAGGTCATTCATTTTGACGGTCGTGAGCAAGCAACAGATCTCGCCTTGCAACTTGTGCAACAAGCAAGGCGAGAAATTTGTTTTTTTGGTGCCAATATTGATGCAGTTTTATTCGATAACGCTGATATTTTAGATTATCTGAGTGAATTTTCTCGCCGTAGCGATAGGACATCCATCAAGTTTGTTGTGCATTCAACCCAGAAAAACATTCAAAATAGCCATGGCATATTGCCCTTAGCTCAGCGATTAACAAGTTCAATTCATATCCATACAACAGGTCGACAACATCATGATTTAAATCAGATGTTCCTGCTGGTTGATGATGATGCCTATTTGTATTGTCAACATAATGATGTTTATACCGGCAGAGCCTGTTTAAATGATCGGCAGGAAGTACATGCCTTAAAACAGACCTTTGCTGGTATTTGGGATCACAGTAGTAACGACATTAATACAAGGCGTTTAAATATATGAAACATCTATTGTTTGTTGTATTTGGTCTTTTTTCTGTGTGCCTTTATGCAACGCCCAAAATTGAAACAATAGAGCTACAACATCGTTTAGCCACTGAAATATTGTCAGATATTCAAGCATTTTTACCTCAAGATAGTACTGCTCGAGCGTTTCAAAACTTAATCATCATTAAAGCTGAACCCACAACCATCCGTGAAATCCGTGAGCTGATTCAACAACTGGATCAGCCCTTACAACGGATCAAAATCACTGTGGTCAGAACCGATCAGAACTTAGCTGATAGACAAGCAACTCAAACTTCTGCTGAAGTCGAAATATCAGACGGAGATATCGACGCTGCTGTTGGCATTCGTCATTGGTCTACCAAAGAAAGTCGTGATAGCGATCGCCTATATCGCGCTCAAGGTATTGCAGGTAATCCAATCACCATATCAATGGGTCAAGATATACCACAACATGAACAACTTATTTTTATTGGCTCAAATGGTGATATGGCGGTTGAGACCAGTACCTCATATATCAGTTTAG
>NVRG01000092.1 GCA_002400805.1 Gammaproteobacteria bacterium | reverse complement strand
AATATCGAGATAAACAAGAAAAAATTGGCGGAGCGGACGGGACTCGAACCCGCGACCTCCGGCGTGACAGGCCAGCATTCTAACCAGCTGAACTACCGCTCCACACCATCCCAACTAAGGCCTATGAACAAAGCCTGGTAGCTGAAGAAGCGAAAATAATACAGCAATTTTTATAAAGATGTTAATGAATATTGATGACTTTTAGTCAAAACAATAAAATCTCATTATTTTATAGTCACTTACTTCCAATTATTTCTTTTTGCTTGTTGTAGTTTTTCATAGCCCGCTAACAACATATTGTGTCGCTCAAACCCTTCTAGACTTAAACCCGGGCAATGTAAGTTATGGAATACAGTCTTCGCTTCCACGATGGCCATGCCATCGATTACATTCTGTTGGCCATACATCAACGCCAAGCCTTGTTCATAGTCAGCATAGTCGCGGCCATCCTGCCACTTAATTTCTAACAAAGCTTTCACACAACGATAGAGTCGCAATGATGCTTCACCAGCCTGATCTAAGGCTAGACACCAATCGATCCAGTCCAATGCTTGTTCGTCTTGCAAGGCC
This sequence comes from Gammaproteobacteria bacterium, assembly GCA_002400805.1. The sequence continues at coordinate 5,812 of NVRG01000092.1, read as the reverse complement.
AGAGATAACATCGTTTTGATTTCACCTAGGCGAATTTGAGCCCATAAGGTATCTGGATCAGGTGCTAGGCCGATGAACTGAGCCACCAAGGTTTGATCGTGATACCCGCCCTCTTCTAAGCGCGTTAAGATGTCCTGCCACTTAGCGGGATCAGCATCTTTAAGTGTTAATAGATCTTCGCGAAATAAAGCACCTTCATTATTGTTTTCCCAGACCAATTCATCCACAGGATAAATATCAGACATGCCCGGCACTAAGATGCGGCAAGCATAGACATCTAAATGCTCATAATCTGAAATATAAATATCAAAGCCCAGCTCATGGATTTTATTGCTTAAATATTCAAACTCATCTGCGGTRGMTTCRTCRTGMTCCCAGTCAYTAAAYTCAAARTCCGGTGTTTTACGRAAAAARTCATTSGAWATATAACCACTRGAATCRATRAARTGCATYTCYAGRTTTTGTGGYGATGMGACTTCGTCTAAATCAAARRTYGGCGGATGGAAAACATCTAATTGATCTAAGCCWCGKCCTTGTAATAATTCGGTAACGGTTCKYTCCAATGCMACTTCRAARCTWGGRTGAGCACCAAATGAGGCAAACACCGARCCATCCTTRGGATTAATCAASGTCACACTCATAACSGGGAAYTGMCCRCCYAAAGAMGCATCSGCTACYCGTARYSCATAACCATGMCCTTCCARCTCSGTTAAYGCTTSTTGTATTTTRGGGAATCGWGCGATGACTTCSSTAGGCACTTCMGGCAAACAAATTCCTTCAGCAATGATCTTATTTTTCACATAACGCTCAAAGACTTCTGATAGGCCCTGAACACGTGCCTCGTTCTTAGTATTACCTGCCGACATGCCATTGCTGACAAAGATATTAGCAATCACATTGATCGGAATATAAATGGACTTGCCATCTTTTACCCGATGATAAGGCGCGGCACAGATCCCTCGTTCACCCGTGCCAGAGTTAATATCAAATAACCTCGCGGGTGTAAGTTCATTATTCGGATCAAAGTGTGCCCACAGGGGTTCATCCATCAATCCTTCCGGCATCTGATCGCCCGTAGCATCAAACCAACGTTCATCGGGGTAGTGCACAAAATCACTGCTGCTATGTTTTTCACCCAAATAAAAGTCAGCAAAAAAGTAATTACAACTTAAACGCTCAAAATACTCACCTAAGGCACTGGCTAAACAGGCTTTTTCGCTACTTCCCTTACCATTGGTAAACATTATCGGACAGCTTTTATCTCTGATATGCACTGAATACACATTGCTCACMGGGTTTAACCAAGACGCTTCTTCGACATCAAAACCAAATGACTTCAATTTGGCCTGCATAGTGGCAATGGTCGACTCTAAATCGCGATCTTTGCCTTTGATAAATGTTTGTTCAGTCATAATTTATTCTCATAAAATTAACCCCCTGTCCTGCAATAGGGCAAGGGGTTAGATTTGTCCTTAAGGCGTCTGCCAATATTTACATTGCCGCAGCGGCTTTTAATGCTTTTTTCACCAAGCGTTTAGCGGCACCTTTCACTGTTGCTGCTTTGATCGCTTCGAGGTTAACCGGTTTCCCTACGATGATTACACCACCCATGGCCGCTCCCCAATGAGGCGTACATTTGTAAATGTAGATACCCTCTTGGCTAAAGGTACGCTGGAAATTCTCACCCATGCTTGAGTGCCACATTTCAGCACCTTCCGGCACCAGACCTTCAATAGCTTGGGTATCATGGCTGCCCATCTTTTCCCAAGCAACGGTATCACCTACTGCAATTACGCTGACCAATGGCGAATATTTCAAACCTTGTGCCGTCACAATATGCACTTTACCACCGCCCATAGCGGGAGGTTCTTCAACAGCAACAGCTGCCACCTCAATCACACGCTCTTCCATCGCAGGCTTTTCTTCTAGGACAACGGCCTCAGCCTCATCAACAACGTCTTCAATTGCGGCTTCTACTACTTCAACTTGTTCCGTTACCGCTTCCACCGCTACCGGCATCTCGACTTCTTCAACCGCAGTCTCAACCGTTTCTGCCTCCATGCTGGCATCATCAGTTTCAGTCATCGCGGCTTCATCAATCTCTTCTACAGCTGATTGAGTCACAATAACGCCTGCTGTTTTTGTGTGATATCGATCCGTACCCCCACCTTTTAATGCCGGCCAGATCGCAAAAACCACAAAAACAATCAAAGCCACATGAACAAGCACAGCTATCACTGCTTTTGTATTGTTCATTTTTTTCTCTCCTAAACTTTTATAATTATTTCTGCTAATAATAACATTCGGATGTTGACTGGCATATACGAAAAATATCGCCGCGTGAGATAATTACACTGACTCTACTCCACCAAATTTACATCAAGGCAAGTCATCCATGAGCATAGAACAAACTTTACTACAGCGTAGCAACTCTAAATGTGAGCTCTGTGGCTCAGAGTCAGAATTAAAAACCTATGACGTTCCCCCGGTTGATACAGCAGATGCGGACCACGCCATTCTTGCTTGTGACACGTGTCGAAACCAATTCGTCGACAATGCAGAACTAAATACCAACCATTGGCGATGCCTCAATGACAGCATGTGGACTCCCGTTCCTGCCGTTCAGGTTATGGCTTGGCGCTTGTTAAAACGTTTAGATTCGGAAATATGGGCACACGATCTTCTTGATATGCTCTATCTGGAAGAAGAGGTTCAAACATGGGCGGAAGCCACAACATCAGCTGACACGGATGACATTGTTGCCTCCAAAGATAGCAACGGCACAACCCTTTTAGCGGGTGATTCCGTCACCTTAATTAAAGATCTCGATGTGAAAGGTGCGGGGTTTACGGCTAAACGTGGCATCGTTGTTAAAAACATATCTTTAACAGATAACCCAGAACATATTGAAGGTCGAGTCAATGGCACACGTATCGTGCTATTAACAAAATTCCTTAAAAAGTCTAACTAAGCTTTAATTTCAAATAGATAGGTCTTAACAAAAATATTTTCCTTGCTAATTGAACGTTGTTTAATTATTATTCTGAACATCGTTTAATATTAATTTTAAACACTGATTAATTATTAGGTAAAGATCTCATGGCAAGACGCAATGATCATTCGCGTGAACAATTAAAAGAAATGGCCTTACTCGCCAGTGAAAGCATCATTAGTAAAGACGGTGTCGATGGCCTGTCAACACGAAAAGTCGCTCATGAGATCGGCTACTCGGCCGGCACCTTATATCAAGTGTTCAACAACTTTGATGATCTGGTCATGCAATTAAACTCCCGCACCCTAAGTCGGCTGCAGTTACAAATGTCACAGCAACAACGACATGATGCAAGAAACCGTCTTAAGCACTATGGCTATTGTTATCTTAGATTTGCCCACCAACAACCCGAGCTTTGGCACTTATTGTTTGAACACCGTGCAGCAAACCCCGAGCAGCGCCCCGAAGAACTGCTCAATAATATTGACGCTCTATTCAATTTAGTTAAACTCGCCTTAAGCGAATTAAAGCCAACATGCTCTGAAATTGATCTTACCGTCACCGCCAACTCTTTATGGAGCGGCATTCATGGCATTGCAGTATTAATGTTAAAAGGGAAATTATTTGATGGTGATCTGCAATCAGCAGAGCAAGCCGTCAATTGTTTAATGAATAATTTTATTCAAGGTTGGACTAGTCAAGGAGAGAGTCATGCTTAAACTATTTAAGGTAAAGGGTTTTTTTGCCTTTATTGCCGTGGCATTTATCAATGCCTTTGTTGATTTAGGCCATAAGATCATTATTCAAAACACCTTATTCAAATCATTTGATGGTCCTGAGCAAGTCATTTTAACCGCCGTTGTCAACGGACTCATCTTAATTCCCTTTATCTTATTGTTTAGCCCTGCAGGGTTTATTTCTGATCGCTTCAAAAAACCTATCGTTATGCGTTGGGCGGCACGCTTTGCAGTATTAGTCACCTTAATCATCACACTCAGTTATTACCAAGGTTGGTTTTATCTTGCCTTTGCTATGACCTTCGTTCTTGCGGTGCAAAGCGCCCTGTACTCGCCAGCAAAATATGGTTATATCCGAGACTTATTAGGCAGTGATCATTTAAGTGAGGGTAATAGTTGGACTCAGTCCGTCTCAATGATTGCCATATTAAGCGGCATCGTGATGTTTTCTTTGATGTTTGAAAACATTTTAGCCAGTCACACTATTAACATGGCTAATCCTGAAACTATCATTAAAACCATTGCTCCTCTTGGCTGGTTGTTAGTGATAGGTTCAATTATCGAAGCAATATTGGCTCAACGTTTGCCTGAAACCCCTGCTGGTGATGCCAGTCAAAACTTTGATATAAAAGCTTATTTTAAAGGCCAGCTTATTAAAGAAAATGTGCGTGAATTGTGGGCACAAAAAAGCATTTTGCACTCTATTTTTGGTATTTCTGTTTTCTGGACAGTCAGCCAAGTGTTATTAGCTGTGTTCCCGTCTTTTGCCGAATCCACCATGAACGAAAGCAATACCTTTGTGATCCAGTCGGTGATGGCCTTAACCGGCATCGGTATTATGGCGGGCTCTATGATTGCCGGTTACCTTTCTCGCAACCATATCAACCTTGGCCTCGTACCTATCGGTGCTATTGGTTTTGCCATCAGCTTAACCCTGCTAATGAATGTAGAATCACTAAGCAGTGCCGCTTTGATATTTTTTGCCTTTGGTTTGAGTGGCTCAATAATGATCATTCCACTTAATGCCTTGATTCAGTTTTCTGCCCCCGAAGACAAACTCGGCAAAGTGTTAGCCGGCAATAACTTCATTCAAAATATCGCCATGTTGTTTGGTCTGTCGATGGCGGTATTATTCTCCTTGGCCGCTTATGATGAGAAGTGGTTACTCACCCTATTAGCAGTAATAGGTATTATTGGAGCGATTCACGCCATTCGAACACTGCCACAAGCCTTAGTTCGAATTCTGATCGCTGCCTTAATAAAAGGAAAGTACCGGATTCAGGTCCAAGGCATCGACAATATTCCGGCTGAAGGTCAAGGCATGTTGTTACTTGGCAACCATATCAGCTGGTTAGACTGGGGCATGATTCAAATCGCCTGTCCTCGCCGTGTTCATTTTGTCATGGAGCGTGCAATCTACGAACGTTGGTATCTAAAATGGTTCTTAGATATGTTTGGCGTGATCCCTATTTCACCCRCTAAGAGCAAAGAAGCCTTAGAGAAAGTAAAACAATAYCTAGATAACGGCGAAGTTGTATGCCTATTTCCTGAAGGCATGATCAGCCACACTGGCCAATTAGGTGAGTTTAAACGTGGTTTTGAAAAATCGATTGACGGTACCAACGCGACGATTGTCCCGTTTTATTTACGTGGTTTATGGGGTAGTCGCTTTTCTCGCTCTAGCTCACGCATCCAAGAAAACCGCCGYCATGGTTTAAARCGTGATGTTATCGTCGCCTTCGGCCAAGAATTACCCTCGGCGAGTGATGCCGCGACGGTAAAACAAAAAGTCTTCGAATTATCCATTCACACGTGGAAAAGYTATACCAATAGCCTACCMAGCTTAGCGTCCGCMTTTATTGAWACCGCTAAATCATCCTCGGGTGACTGGGCCATTACTGAGGCCGCAGGTAAACCGATCAGTTATCGTCGCTTATTAACCGGCACCTTATTATTTAGCCATTTTTTCAAACACACGGCCGGTCAGAACCTAGGTTTGTTAGTGCCCACCACTACGGCTGGTGCGATGAGTAATATGGCAGCACTGATGGTCGGGAAAACCGTGGTCAATCTGAACTACACG
>NVRG01000091.1 GCA_002400805.1 Gammaproteobacteria bacterium | reverse complement strand
AGCTGGAATAATCAATTTCATCTTGTTGGCTTTGTTGCGGACCAAAATTGTTGAACACCGACATCAGCACCATAGCGATGACTACCCATAAAACGATGTTTTTCATCATGTCATTCAATTTTTGTTACCTCTAGTAACGTTTTAATTATTTTAAGCCTTTGCCTAATAAATAGACTTCACGACTACGAGGTCGTGAGGCACTAGGCTTGCGTGTTATGACTTTTTGGAAGCCTTCACGCATTGCCTTCATATACTGTTCAAAACCTTCACCTTGGAACACTTTAACCAAAAAACAACCTCGTTTACTCAAGTTTGTTAACGCAAAATCCAATGCCAGCTCGACCAAATACATACTGCTAGGCTGGTCGATCGAATCTACACCTGTAATATTGGGGGCCATATCAGATAATACAAGGTCTATTTGTTGACCATTTAATACAGCATTGAGTTCATCTAATACTGAGTCTTCCCGAAAATCACCTTCTATAAAATGCACGCCTGTTAATGGCGTCATGGGCAAAATATCCAAAGCGACGACCGTGCCTTTATCTCCCACTTTGCGAAGTGCGTAATCAGACCAGCCACCAGGTGCTGAGCCCAAGTCAACAACGGCCATGCCGGGACGCATTAATTTATCTTTTTTATCTATCTCATCCAGCTTAAATGTTGCACGAGAACGCAGCCCCTCTTTTTGTGCTTTTTTCACATAGTGATCATCAAAATGCTCTTTCAACCAATTATGGCTGGATTTACTTTTTGCCATAAATCACGACGCCTTTAATAATTGAATTTGTTTATCAGTAGATAAAACTAATGCTAGGCCAAATAAGCTTAATAGCAAGTAGAGATTTTTACTCAAGTCATGCAATAACGAAAATTGATCCGTTAGTGACTGTTCTGTCTGCCAACCTAATTGTTTAAGTTCAGCAATTTCTGGTTGCAAATACAKACTAAATACCAATGTCATCGCTACCATCAACACCAACACCCAAAAACGCCATAACTGTTTTACCTTAAGTTTATGTTGAATKATTTTGGTAAAAATCAACACGCTRCCACAGCCAAATCCTAAAARATTAATYGCMGTGAAAAGCTGGCCAGCATAATTYCCAGCCAGACTAACGTCACCTAAATTGGCAAAGGCCATCGGCACAGCAAGAAATCCAATCGACCACAAGCCACCTACCCATAAGGTCAGTAATAGCTTCTCACTGGCATAACTAGCTATCATCTAATTAACTAACCTTCATAACGGATAGCAACAATTTCATATTCAATTGGACCATTTGGTGCTTGCACAGTTGCAATATCATCGACTTCTTTACCTATCATCGCTCTCGCGATGGGAGAAGATACAGAAATACGATTACGTTTAATATCTGACTCATAATCACCCACAATCTGATAAGTCACTTCCGCTTCATTATCAATATTGAGCAAATCAACGGTCACACCAAAAACGACTCGGCCATCTTGAGGTAAGTCAGTAGGATCAATAATTTGAGCATTGGATAATACGCCTTCCAACTGTTGAATTCTGCCTTCGATAAAGCTTTGTTGCTCTTTCGCCGCATGATATTCCGCATTTTCTTTTAGATCGCCATGAGCACGCGCTTCTGCAATCGCTGCTACCACTTCAGGTCTAGCAGTAAACTTAAGTTGTTGTAACTCATCTTTTAGCTCATCTGAGCCATGTAAGGTAATTGGCACTGCCATTTAGGGCACCTCTATTATTCAATAATTATTCTGTAAACCGTCAAACACCCTTAATTAACTGCGGTGTTCTGTAGTTCTGCGTGTAAAGTTTGCAAGCGGTTTACTGAACCAGTATCCACACTGTTTAACGCTAGGACAGTTGCACGTGCCGCTGCCAACGTTGTGGTGTAATTCACTTGATGTTGCAATGCAGCGCGACGAATTGCACGTGAATCGGCAACTGCTTGACGACCTTCAGTGGTATTGACGATTAAATCAATTTCATCGTTTTTGAGCATATCAACAATATGCGGTTGACCTTCTGCCACTTTATTGACAAATTCACAATTCACACCTGCATCTTGCAATGTTTTCTGGGTGCCACGTGTCGCTAATAATTCAAAACCGAGTTCAGTTAAGTCTTTTGCAATAGCGACCACGCCCGCTTTATCAACTTCACGTACGCTGATAAAAGCCTTGCCACCTGTTGGTAATACTACAGAAGCAGCCAATTGTGATTTAGCAAAGGCTTCACCAAAAGTACGACCTACTCCCATCACCTCACCGGTCGATTTCATTTCTGGGCCGAGGATAGGATCCACACCTTGGAATTTAATAAAGGGGAACACCGCTTCTTTGACTGAGTAATATTTAGGAATAACCTCTTTAGTCACACCTTGCTCTGCCAAGCTTTTACCCACCATGCAACGAGCGGCCACTTTAGCCAATGGCACACCAATCGCTTTTGATACATAAGGCACAGTACGTGATGCCCGCGGGTTCACTTCTAAAATGAAGATCTTATCGCCTTGAATCGCAAATTGAGTATTCATCAAGCCAATTACACCTAATTCCAGTGCCATTAGACGTACTTGCTCACGCATGCGGTCTTTAATGTCTTCACTTAAGCTATATGTAGGCAATGCACAGGCCGAGTCACCGGAATGAACACCCGCTTGTTCTATATGTTCCATGATGCCGCCAATAAGAACATCTTTGCCATCACAAATAGCATCAACATCCACTTCAATCGCATCATCGAGGAAACGATCTAATAATACTGGCGAATCATTTGAAACCGAAATAGCCGTTTTCATATAACGACTTAATTCTTCTTCGTTATAGACAATTTCCATGCCTCGACCACCTAATACATAAGATGGGCGAACAACGAGTGGATAACCAATTTCAGACGCTAAAGAAACCGCCGTATCAATTGAGAAAGCCAAACGGTTAGGTGGTTGTAATAAGTTAAGCTTTTCAACCATTTGTTGGAAACGTTCACGATCTTCAGCATGATCAATGGCATCAGGTGATGTACCAATGATTGGTACGCCTGCCGCTTCTAAAGCACGAGCTAGTTTCAATGGTGTTTGACCACCATATTGCACGATCACACCTTTTGGTTTTTCTAAAGCAACAATTTCTAAGACATCTTCTAATGTTAATGACTCAAAATACAGACGATCTGACGTGTCGTAATCAGTAGAAACCGTTTCAGGGTTACGGTTAACCATAATGGTTTCATAACCATCTTCACGTAAGGCTAAAGCAGCGTGCACACAACAATAATCAAACTCAATACCTTGGCCGATACGGTTAGGTCCACCACCCAAAATCATGATTTTTTCACGATCYGTMGGTTCAGCTTCACACTCTTGGTCATAGGTTGAATACATATAAGCCGTRTCACTAGCAAACTCAGCCGCRCAGGTATCAACTCGTTTATAGACTGGACGCACAGCTAAATTATGGCGATGGCTACGCACTTGTTTTTCTGTTTTTTGCAATAAYTTWGCTAAACGTGAATCAGAGAAACCTTTCTGCTTTAAGGCAAACATTTCCTTGGCATTAATTTCACTTAAMGAYTTATCTTTYAARCCATTTTCAATMKTRACYAATTCTTCMACTTGWAYYARGAACCACGGRTCRAKATGAGTCAGCTTCTGTACTTCATCAAAACTAAAGCCATAACGKAARGCATCRGCCACATACCAAAGACGRTCTGAACCCGGYAARCGTAATTCACGRCGTAAWGTTTCAGCSACATCATCGGCACTAAGATCGGTAATTTCAGTCAAACCATCACGATCAATTTCTAAACCACGYAATGCTTTTTGCAATGATTCCTGGAAGCTACGACCAATCGCCATYACTTCACCRACAGATTTCATTTGWGTRCTTAAACGATTATCYGCTTGTGGRAATTTYTCAAAKGTAAAACGAGGRATTTTMGTKACWACATAATCAATGGTTGGYTCAAAYGARGCWGGSGTTGCATTACCCGTAATTTCATTTGATAACTCATCCAAGGTATAACCCACGGCCAACTTCGCTGCGACTYTMGCAATCGGGAAACCTGTTGCTTTTGACGCTAASGCKGATGAACGTGAAACACGTGGGTTCATTTCGATAATGATCAAWCGGCCGGTAYCAGGCTGCACWGCAAATTGAACATTAGAACCACCCGTATCAACACCRATTTCACGCAATACTGCCAMAGAKGCGTTACGCATGATTTGGTATTCTTTATCCGTTAATGTTTGAGCGGGTGCCACCGTGATCGAATCACCGGTATGCACGCCCATAGGATCAAAGTTTTCAATTGAACAGATAATGATGCAGTTGTCTTTACGATCACGCACCACTTCCATTTCATATTCTTTCCAGCCGATGATTGATTCTTCAATCAATAATTCAGACGTTGGGCTGAGATATAAACCACGTTGGCAAATATCAATAAAATCTTCACGGTTATAAGCAATACCACCACCACTACCACCCATCGTAAATGACGGGCGAATGATCACTGGATAACCAAACTGCTTTTGTACCTCTAATGATTCTTCCAAGGTATGGGCAATCGCAGATTTTGGCATATCAAGGCCAATCTTCCGCATCGCCGCACGGAATAAGTCACGATCTTCAGCCTTATTGATCGCCTCACTATCCGCACCGATCATCTCAACGCCGAACTTTTCTAATACACCTTCACGCTCTAAATCCAAGGCGCAGTTCAATGCAGTTTGACCACCCATCGTTGGCAAAATAGCATCAGGACGTTCTGTCTCAATAACCTTGCTCACTGCCTGCCAAGTAACGGGTTCAATATAGGTTGCATCCGCCATATTGGGATCCGTCATAATCGTCGCAGGATTAGAGTTCACCAAAATAACGCGATAGCCTTCTTCACGTAAGGCTTTACAAGCCTGAGCGCCAGAATAGTCAAATTCACAAGCCTGGCCGATTACAATCGGACCAGCACCCAGAATTAAAATACTTTTAATATCAGTACGTTTTGCCATCGTGTTTTATTTACCTGTCGATTTTTCAAGTAGATCGATGAAATGATCAAATAAAGGAGCCGCATCTTGTGGGCCTGGACTTGCTTCTGGGTGTCCTTGGAAACTAAATGCGGGTTTCGTTGTGTGATGTATACCTTGCAAACTACCATCAAACAAAGAGAAGTGAGTGGCCTTCAACGTTTCTGGCAATGACTCTTTATCCACTGCAAAACCATGATTCTGACTGGTAATCATCACCAAACCACCGGTCATTTCTTGYACCGGATGGTTAGCRCCATGATGGCCAAATTTCATTTTGACTGTGTTAGCACCACAAGCCAAAGCAAGAATTTGGTGKCCAAGACAGATACCAAAAATAGGTAATTCTTTTTCTAATAGGSTTTGCACTGCTTCRATCGCATAGGTACAAGGTTCWGGATCACCRGGACCRTTSGATAAAAACACACCATCCGGATTTAAKGCYAAWACRTCTTCTGCWGAAGTYTCAGCWGGYACCACCGTCAAGCGACAGCCACGTTCTACCAACATGCGTAAGATATTACTTTTAGCACCRAAGTCATAAGCTACAACATGGAAACGTTCTTCARCAGCKTGTGATTCGCCAGACAAATGCCAGCAACCACCATTTTGCCACTGGTATGTTTCTTTAGTCGAAACCACCTTGGCAAGGTCCATGCCTTTTAAGCCATCAAAACCTTGTGCTGCTTTAATWGCKKCATCRACATYAATRTTATCRCCAGCAACAATACASCCTTTCAAAGARCCCTTTTCACGCAAGCGRCGTGTCAGACTRCGSGTATCTATTCCAGCTAAACCCACTATATTGTGRCGTTCAAGATAARCATCWARYGCTTCTTCACYGCGCCAGCTACTGACCACKGGCGATAAGTCACGAATAATYAAACCRCTGGCAAAGATATTATTTGATTCTTCATCTTCAGAATTCACACCMACATTACCGATATGCGGATAAGTTAGYGTRACAATTTGGCGACAGTATGACGGATCAGTCAGGATTTCCTGATACCCCGTCATYGACGTATTAAATACAACCTCACCGACCGACTGCCCAATAGCACCAATCGATTCGCCGTGATAGACCGAACCATCTTCAAGAGCAAGTAATGCACTAGTTCGCAAGGGGAACCTCCACCAGATAGAAAAAATGGGACAAACTTATCGTTAGCCCCAGACAAAACCTTGTGAATTTTAGCTTAAAACAGGACCTTTCGTCCACGTAAAAGATGGTGAGATTTATGAATTATGCTCTTTAAATAAACACAAAACTATGCTCAGTTAATTTATGTTTAATCTTGCTGGTAAAGTTCAGGCCGTCGATGGGAAAGTATCGGCATATTTTGTCTTACTTCTTTTAAGTAAGATAAA
>NVRG01000090.1 GCA_002400805.1 Gammaproteobacteria bacterium | reverse complement strand
TGATGTTGAATTATTTTAATTTTTGGCCAAAATAATGAGCAAAATAAGACACATAAATTTTCTTGATAACATTATTATTGAATGTGACAAGGCGTTAAAAACGGTAGCTGGGAAACCTGAAACAACGGCAAGAAAAACACCGGGTGTTGATATCGATGAAGCTGAACTCACTCACGCTGAGCAAGTATTATCGACCCGGTTAATGCGGGTGAATCATGCGGGTGAAGTGTCGGCACAGGCGTTGTATCAAGGGCAAGCTTTTACGGCTAAGTTACCCGATGTTAAACAGGCGATGCAGCAAGCCGCACTGGAAGAAAATGATCATTTGGTTTGGTGCCAGCAACGGCTGCAATATTTTGGTGGTCATACTAGTGTATTGAATCCTTTATGGTATGCCGGTTCTTTTGTGATGGGGGCTGTGGCTGGGAAAATTGGTGATAAATGGAGTTTGGGATTTGTTGCCGAAACAGAAAAACAAGTGGTGCTGCATTTGGATGAACATCTAGAGCAGATCAGTCAAATAGACTTGAAAAGTCGAGCTGTGCTTGAGCAAATGAAAATAGATGAACACCATCATGGCACCATTGCTTTAGAAGCAGGTGGGGCTGAGTTACCCACACCGGTCAAATGGGTGATGGGTTTAATGTCAAAAGCAATGACTAAAAGCAGTTACTGGCTTTAATTAACGCTTACTACTTTTTTTATGAGCTTACGGTCAACTCAACGGAAACACGGAATTTATTCGCATTATTTTCATCCGGTTCAACTCGCATGACCTTACCTTCTGCAACAAAGGGTGGTAATCGATCRCCGCTAGGGTTCATCACGATAGAAATGATATCGTTTTCTGCTAGAGCATAATCGGTAATCATATGTAGCCCCGTTGCACTAAGATCTCCACTTGTACCGTGATGAGTTATTGCGTTCTCACCCTGAATGGAATAAGTAACCTGTGTTTCAATGTTCATTCTAACGAAATGACGTTTTTCTTCGTGTTCGGCCATTGTTTCTGCTCCACCTCAATGAAAATCACTGTTATCTCTAGCTATGGGGTATCCTAAGTTAAAAAATCTTATTAGGCTAGAGAAAATTATGGTGAAATCCACTCAATTACTTCCAGATGATCTGTATCACTATTGTTCTCCAGAAAAATTTAGTTTTGTATCGACGTTAGAATTAGATACGTTAGCAACGATGATCGGTCAATCGAGAGCGCTCGAGGCGGTTGATTTTGGGATAAATATAGATGGGGAGGGCTATAACCTTTATGTGATGGGACCATCAGGTTCTGGCAAATATACCTTGGTAAAACGGTTTTTAGATGAGCACATAAAACATCGACCTCAAGCTCGGGATTGGACCTATTTACATAATTTTGTTGATTCTCAAAAACCTTGGGCCGTCTCTTTGCCTGCAGGACAGGGTCGGCAGTTGCGACATGATATTGAAGATGTGATTGAACATTTGGAGGCCGAGATCCCTCACGCGCTTGATGATGAATATTATCGAGGTCGGATCAGAGCAATAGAGGAGTCGGCCCGGACACATCGAGTACGTTTGTTTGGTGCCCTACAAGTGGAAGCCGATAAGCATGGCGTGGTGTTATTACGTCTGCAAGATGGCAGTTATGCTTTTGCGGCGAAACGTGATGGCGAGCCTATGACCAGTGATGAGTTTGAACAATTACCGCTTGAGCAGCAAGAGCACACAGAGTTAGCCATCGCCTCATTGCATGAAGATATGCAACATACCTTGTTGGAGTTGCGTGAGTGGGAACGGGATAATTTGAAAAAAGTGTCGGACTTAAATGCTGAAGTAACGATCGAAGTGATCAGCCGGCAAATTAATAAATTAAAACATGCCTATCCAAGTTCTCCCAAATTGCAGCTGTATTTTGATGCGATGCAAGAAGATATTCGAGATAATATCGACGCATTTATCACCCCACCTGAAAATACCGAGGAAGCTAGTCTAGGTTTAGATGACTCCTTGTTAAAACGATATCAAATTAACTTGATCGTTGATAACAGCGCTGTTTCTGGTGCGCCGATCGTGTATGAAAACTTACCGAATCATCAGAGCCTATTAGGTTGTGTAGAAAATATGGCGATGATGGGGGCCTTGATCACGGACTTCAGTTTGATTAAAGCAGGGGCTTTGCATCGAGCAAATGGGGGCTATCTTATTCTTGATGCTGAGCAATTGTTAATGCAGCCCTATGCCTGGGACGGATTGAAGAGAGCACTACAAGCCAAAGAGGTTCAGTTTGATACCTTAGAGAGAATGTATAGTTTGGTTGCCACGGTGTCGTTAGAACCTGAGCCAATTCCACTTGATTTGAAAGTGATATTGCTTGGTGATCGTCATTTGTATTATCAATTATATGAATTAGATCCAGAGTTTTCTGAATTGTTTAAAGTCGCAGCAGATTTTGAAGAACACATGGAACGAACAGATGAAAATCAACAGCTTTACGCCCGCTTGATTGCCAGCACGGTTCATAAAGAAGATTTATTACATCTAGACAAGCTTGCCGTTGCCAGAGTGATTGAGCATGGTGCTAGAACGATTGAAGACGGCGAAATGTTTTCCCTGCATCAGGGAGATATGACCGATCTACTACGTGAATCGGCCTATTGGGCGAAGAAAAATGGTGCGAAGTTGGTCAAACAAGAACATGTCCAACAGGCATTAACTGCACGTGAGCAACGGGTTGATCGTATGCGGAGTCTGTTTTATCAACAAATTGAACGAAATATTACTCGGATAACAGTGACTGGATATACGGTCGGGCAGGTAAATGCCTTATCAGTGCTGACGGTCGGTAGTTTTAACTTTGCCCAACCTTCACGGTTAACAGCCAATTGCCGTTTCGGAGATGGCGATATTTTGGACATTGAACGTGAAGTTGAATTAGGTGGTGATATTCACAGTAAAGGTGTGTTGATTTTAAGTGGTTATCTAGGCAAGACTTATGCGAAGAATAAACCACTTTCCATGTCAGCTAGCTTAGTGTTTGAACAAAGTTATGGTGAGGTGGATGGCGATAGCGCAACATTGGCAGAGTTATGTGCCTTGTTATCGGCCATTGCTGAATTGCCTATCAATCAAGCCTTGGCCATTACCGGATCAATGAATCAACATGGCGAAACTCAAGCCATCGGTGGGGTGAATGAAAAAATCGAAGGCTTTTTTGATGTGTGCCAAAGCTTAGGTCAGGCCCCAGGGCAAGGGGTGATCATTCCACGGAGTAATGTACAACATTTGATGTTACGCCAAGATGTGATTGATGCGGTTGCTAAAGGACACTTTCATATTCATGCCGTCGATACTGCCGAGCAGGCATTAGCATTATTAACCGGGATGACCGTTGGTGAACGTAATGATGAGGGGAAATATCCTGAAGGCACATTTAATGCTGCAATTGATAAACGTGTCTTGCTATGGGAAAACGTGCATAAACATGAAAAAGAGTCAGCATCCGAGGATGCTGACTAAGGTCGCTGAAACAGATTTAGTCGGCAAAATAGTTAAGAGAAATGGTGACGCGACGATCATAAAATAGAGCTTCGCCCCATGTGGAGGTATCGTAGTTATGGCGCTCACCATAGTTTGTGGCTAAGAGTTGACTGGGGTTTACACCCGCTTGGGTTAAGTGATTGTTCACCTGACTTAGGCGTCGTTTAGCTAATAAACAATTGTCGTCATTGCTACCGCGCCAATCGCTATGAGCTTCAAGGTTTGCTTGAAGTTGAGGATGACGCTGTAGTAATTCAGATAGTTTCCTTAAACCGTCCTGAGCAATAGGATGTAGTTCAGTGCTATTGGTTAAAAAATAGATATCTAATTGGTAGCTTGTGGCAAATTGGCTTAAGTCTTCAAAGTGTTGTTGCTGATTGAGCGCTTGTTTCGATTCTAAATACTGAGCCGATTTTTCTGCTTTATCTAAAGTAGTAACCATTTGCTTGAGTTCGCTTTCAAGTTCAGTGATTGTTTGTTGATGCAAAGTTAGTATTTGTTGTTGTTCTGATATGGTTTCAGCTTGTGTTTGATGATGTCCAGTCATCACACCTAAAGAGCCACCTATGATGGCTCCTAAAGGTCCAGCTACTAGTGTGCCGGCTATTAGACCAATACCACCGGTGGTGACTTCATTATGATTGGATGACTCATAGATACTGTTAGCCATAAGGTTAGTGCTAATTGATAATAAAATGGCTAAGCCAAGAATTTTTTTATTCATTATGTTCTCCTATTGGTGATTCAGCGTGTCGTCCCTGACTAAAGAGAATCCGTTTCTGCGCCGAGTGATATCTATTACAACGCACATGAGTGGAGACAAAGGGTCGCGATTAAGGCAATGTGACGATAGAATGTGGCAGAAAAAAGGCGAGAGGAAATCAAGACATGGGACGGAGAATTGCAATTGTCGAAGATGAACCGGCGATTCGGGATAATTATGCGGAAGCACTACGACGACAAGGTTATGAGGTTGATACCTATGATTGTCGTCAAACTGCCTATTCAGCTTTTCAGCAACGCTTACCTGATTTAGCCATCATTGATATTGGTCTTGCCGATGAGCCTGAAGGTGGTTTTGATTTGTGTCGTGATCTTCGCGCGATGTCTACCAATGTCCCCATTATTTTTCTGACCGCCCGTGATAGTGAGCTCGATACTGTTTCTGGTTTTCGCTTAGGGGCCGATGATTATTTAACTAAAGACATAGGCCTCTCCCATCTACAAGCGCGTATTGCTGCGTTATTTCGCCGGCTGGAATTAATGAAAACGCCCGCTGTAGCCGAAGATCTTATTATTCATGGGGAGCTGAAACTAGATGCTGCTCGAATGATGGTGAGTTATAACAATCAGCCAGTGGCCTTAACGGTGACTGAATTTTGGTTGGTGCATGCGTTGGTGCGTTATGTGGGACATGTCAAAACGCGTGAGCAGCTGATGCAAGCCGCTAATATTTATGTCGATGAAGATACCATCAGTTCTCATATCAAACGTATACGGAAGAAGTTTGTTGCGGTGAGTGATGACTTTACAGCGATTGAAACGGTGTATGGCTTAGGTTATCGCTGGCTCGATGCTCAGCCTGATTAAATGACAATATGGCCATTCTCAACATTAAAACTGCGCGGTAAATTACTGCTGGTGTCTGTCGTTTTGTTGTTATTGCCTTGGTTTGGGGTGCATTATATTCAAGCCATTGAAAATTTATTGCAGCAGGAGCAAGCTCAATCAGTCGCCACCATTGCAAGAGCAAGCAGTGCGTTAGTCGAACAGTATCCGGAGGTTCTCAGACAACGTGAATTATTGATCGATAAACATGGTGACTCATTAAAAAGTCAGGTTACGGCGATAACATCACCGATTCAAATTGATGGTTATAACGATGAATGGCTTGCCTATAGCTCATTACTGAAGAAATTTTCGGCTAGCAATCAACTTAGGCCGGGACAACAGTTAATCGACCCACAGGATATTTCGGCTCGCTATATTCTCGCCCAACATGACCGTAATTTAATCATATTGCTGGATGTGGTTGATGATGAAATTGTATTGCGTGATTCAACGCGTTTTCAACGCCATGGTGGTGACGCGATGATTTTGGCTGTGGTTGATCAACAACAACGCAGTCATCGCTATATATTAAGTGCCAGTGCGCCAGGAAAAATAAATGCTTATGAATATATAGGCAGCTATGTGGATCCTGTTATCGTTAAAGCCCAACCGTTAATTAAAGCACAATGGCAAATGTCGCCGTACGGTTACCGCCTAGAGTTATCATTGCCGTCATCGATGATGCCTTCTAGTCTTGCCTTAGCCATAATTGATGTTGATCTGGCTGGTTCTGAAACACAGGTTATCGGTATGGCTGATGTTCGAGATAGTCAGACGTTTAGTCCGCTTTTTCTACCATCGCTAGCGTTAACTGGCTTATTGAGCAAGATGGCACAGGATGGGGTCAGGTTATGGTTGCTTGATAGGCAACATTTTAAGCTCGCTTCAGCAGGACACGGTGATGTCATTGTGGCTGAACCTAAACTGAGAACCTGGTCAGATTTATTTTATCAATTGTTTTTAACACAACCGATTTCAGATGATGAGTCAATATCACATGAACAGTCAGTATTATCTGGTCAGGTGGTCACTGCTGCCTTGAACGGACACGAAGCCACAGAACGTCGTCAGACTGGGGAAGAGGGCCCGTTAATGTTAGTCGCTTCACATCCGGTATACATGGACGGTCAGATTGTGGCTGCGGTCGTGGCAGAGAAAAATACCAATACCATTTTGGCCTTACAAAATCAGGCTGTAAAAACCTTATTAAATACCTCCTTATTTATGTTTGCTATTGTCGTTGTCGTTTTACTGGGTTTTGCGAGTCGATTGTCATTACGGATACG
>NVRG01000089.1 GCA_002400805.1 Gammaproteobacteria bacterium | reverse complement strand
ATCGGCGGCAATATCGCCACTGGTGCTGCGGCTACTGCCTTAGTTGAAGCAGGTGCCGATGCGGTTAAAGTTGGTATTGGTCCTGGTTCAATTTGTACAACGCGTATCGTTGCGGGTGTCGGTGCCCCTCAAATCTCTGCCATCAGTAATGTGTCTAAAGCACTTGAAGGCACGGGCGTCCCTCTTATTGCTGACGGCGGCATTCGCTACTCGGGTGATATTGCTAAAGCCATCGTTGCTGGCGCTCACACTATCATGATCGGTGGTATGTTTGCCGGTACTGAAGAAGCTCCGGGCGAAGTTGAATTATTCCAAGGACGTGCATATAAATCCTACCGTGGCATGGGCTCTTTAGGTGCCATGCAACAAAAACAAGGTTCGAGTGACCGTTACTTCCAAGAATCAAGTGACGCAGACAAACTGGTACCTGAAGGCATCGAAGGTCGCGTGCCGTTTAAAGGCAACTTGGGCCCGGTTATTCACCAATTATTAGGTGGTATTCGTGCCAGCATGGGTTACACCGGTTCAGCCAACATTGAAGAAATGAGGACTAAACCTGAGTTTGTTCGAGTGACGGCAGCAGGCATGAATGAAAGTCACGTACATGATGTGACCATTACCAAAGAAGCGCCGAACTACCGAGTGAGCTAATCACTTTGCTATCTTGTTATCACGCTTGGAATTCAGGCGTGATAACTGGGTTAATCTGTACCATTTGTTAAGAGAAAAACATGAGCAACAATATCCACGATCACCGTATTTTAATCCTCGACTTCGGCTCGCAATATACTCAACTGATTGCCCGCCGTATTCGTGAGGCTGGTGTTTATTGTGAATTAAGAGATCCGGAAATTTCAGCAGATGAAATTCGTGAGTTTGCACCAAAGGGCATTATCTTATCGGGTGGTCCAGATTCCACCATTGGCAGCGAAGCCCCAGTTGCGCCACAAGCGGTATTCGAATTAGGTATCCCTGTTTTAGGCATCTGTTACGGCATGCAAACCATGGCGATGCAATTAGGTGGTCAAGTTGAATCATCTGAACATCGTGAATTTGGTTATGCTCAAGTCCGCGCTCGTGGTCATTCTGCTCTGTTACGAGATATTGAAGATCACACGACCGAAGAAGGTTATGGTCTGCTTGATGTGTGGATGAGTCATGGTGATAAAGTCACCGCACTTCCTGATGGTTTCAAAGTGATTGCCAGCACTGACAGTGCCCCCTTTGCCGGTATGGCCGATGAAGAACGTAAGTTCTATGGCGTGCAGTTCCATCCTGAAGTTACCCATACCGTTCAAGGTCAACGCATGATTGACCGTTTCCTCACGGAGATTTGTGGCTGTGACTCTTTATGGACATCCGCACAAATCATTGAAGACAGTATTAAAACAATTCGTAAACAAGTGGGTACTGACGATGTTTTATTAGGTCTGTCTGGTGGCGTTGACTCTTCTGTTGTTGCCGCATTATTGGACCGAGCTATTGGTAAACAACTGACCTGTGTCTTTGTTGATAATGGCCTGCTACGCCAAGATGAAGGCGACCAAGTGATGGCCATGTTTGCCAAACATATGGGCATTAAAGTTATTCGAGTTGATGCTGAACAACGCTTCCTAGATGCATTGGCTGGCGAAGATGAGCCAGAAGCTAAACGTAAAATTATTGGCCGTGTATTTGTCGAAGTATTCGAAGAAGAATCAAACAAACTTAATAACGTTAAATGGTTAGCTCAAGGAACGATCTACCCTGATGTTATTGAATCAGCTGCCGCTAAAACAGGTAAAGCTCAGGTCATTAAATCACACCATAATGTCGGTGGTTTGCCTGACCATATGAAATTGGAATTGCTGGAACCTTTACGCGAGTTGTTCAAAGATGAAGTGCGTAGATTAGGTGTTGAGCTTGGTTTACCTCGTGACATGGTTTATCGCCACCCCTTCCCAGGACCTGGTCTTGGGGTGCGTATCTTAGGCGAAGTTAAAAAGGAATTTGCTGACTTATTACGCAAAGCCGACAAAATCTTTATTGATGAACTGTATAACCATGATCTTTACGATAAAACCAGCCAAGCTTTTACCGTATTCCTACCCGTTAAATCAGTGGGTGTAATGGGAGATGGCCGTCGTTACGATTATGTTGTTTCACTGCGTGCAGTGGAAACCATCGACTTTATGACCGCACAGTGGGCTCACTTACCTTATGACTTTCTTGGATTAGTTTCCAATCGAATTATTAATGAAGTGGAAGGTATTTCTCGGGTAACCTACGATATTTCAGGTAAACCACCCGCTACCATCGAATGGGAATAACGCGTTATCACCTAATCATTGAAGGTAAAGTGCAAGGCGTTGGCTATCGCATGTCAGCCTATGACACGGCAAGAAATTTAGGCCTAACCGGCTGGGTCAGAAATCGACAAGATGGCTGCGTAGAAATATTAGCTGAAAGTGATAAAGCCACGTTGGAACGCTTTGTTGCATGGGCAAAACAAGGGCCGGCTTATGCTGATGTTGCTGAGGTAACCACCGAAGAACTTAGTGCAAGCGGCGAATTTAAGAGTTTTAATATCCGTTAAATAGGGATCTGTTATGGCAACAAACCGCTTTACTTGGGCAAGTTTCTTTATTCGTTTTGGCTTTGCATTAGTATTGGTTTACGCCACCTATAACCCAAGTGGTTACAGTTTTTATCATTGGGCCAAAGAGGCCGTGTTTGGTGAAGCTTTAGCACTTACCCCGCCTTTTGCTATGTCAGCAGTGGTCTTGCTCATTGGATGGACAGTATATATCCGTGCAACCTTACGTTCTTTAGGCGGTTTCGGTCTAAGCCTCGCCGTAGCCTTTTTTGCCATTATCGTTTGGTGGTTAGTCGATATCGGTTTGCTTGGCATTGATAGTGTCTCTATCTTTACCTACATTATTCTATTTTTATTAGCGGCGATTTTAGCCACTGGTATGTCTTGGTCACATATTCGTAGAAAAATGTCGGGTCAAGTCGATGTGGATGAAATAGAGGAATAATTCTTAATGGTCATTAAGCAAAAGAGTAGTAAAGTTATGCCGCATGATTAGTGTGGATAAACTTATTTATTAGATAACTAGGCGACCTCATATTAATGCACGTTTTTCAGTAGGAAAAACGGGGGAAATAAAGCAATCTACCGTAGTAACTAAAAAATATTATCGATTTAAAACTTTTATATATTCACCCGGTGCTTCACGGCTAGAGCCTACAATCAACCGACATTGCCCAGTTGTCATATTGCGCTCAACCATGCCTGAAACCTCAATCAATTCACCTTGCTGTGCCTGACCGATATAAGTATGGGTAAAAGATAGAACCTCGGGCGTCTCATCATCCAAAACCAAATATTTGGCTGGAAAATCGAAGGCGCGGTGATCGTCAATTATTTGGGTTTTAAATGTTCTTGGTCCCAGTTTCTGATATGTATCGTGATCGACTTCAATCTCATTGTTTAAACAGACCATGCCAATATCAAACTTAGTGCTCTCAATGGCTGCTTTATTAAATTTTCGCTCTTCATGCCAAGCAAAGTCACCAAATTGTAATTCACTGTCTCGACGCTCATAGTTGTCTTGCATCAAGCTCAAATCTAATTTCTGAATGACACCATCTTCTATGGCCTGGCGAACCGCTAAGCGGGCTTTTTGAAATGCGTCTCTTCCATAAACAGCTAAATCAATATCAGACGTTACTTTTTGCTGATTAATTAACATCGATCCTGTTAAACCCAAAGATTCAGTCGACACGCCAAACTGATTCAGAATGGGAATAAGCTTGTGTAGTTTTCTCTCTATTTCATCCTGGGCTGCACGTGTTAATACTTCTTGTAAGCGTTTTTCTGGTTGATGATGTACAACTATGTCATCTACAGAAACAGCATGATAATGGGCATCGACTTGTTGTGATCGGAAAAGATATTGTGGAAATTCATTTTCCAATAGTTGATTGGCTTGTTCAGTATTAACCTTGTGCCAGCCATTCTCATCAGGCACATATCGAAGGAAACAGCCTACTTTATTGCCGTGGTCATGATAGCTAACCACAGCAAAAATCAAATCTTCCTTCGTTTGAATAAAGTCTTTAGGTAAGAAAGGAAATTTTTCGCTTCGCATTGTCGTTAGTTTATCTTGCTAGTTTAGACACACGTCTAACCAGTTCGACGGCCCCACATCCAAAGACCAGTCAAAGAAAGTGCAATTATCAATACGGCTATTACATCTAATAACCACACGCCGAAACGATCTAAGATATGGCCATTATGAACATCAAGAACAAGCTGCTCGACAGTAATGCCTTTGCCATGAAAATACTCGGCTAATTCTATTTCAACAGAATCAGGCATCGGTTGTGGCACACTCCATCCAATGCCGTGTAAGGAAATACGTTCCCATTGATCCAATAAGAAGTCACTGCGCCACATACCATCACGTGTTTGGATAACAGGTTCGCCATGAAATAAGCCAATATTTTGAATGGCTGGTGGCACACCAGCGGCGCTGCCCATACGTTCAATAAACTCACCTTCTGAGCTGAGTAATATCAAAGCATCATCGGTGGCTAAGACCATTAAGTCATCCAGTACGACACCACCTAAAACAGGTCGTTGCACATGGGTAACGGGCGTCGCATCGACAAACACTTGGTTATCAAACTGGGAAATCACTTTTTGATCAAGGTGAAAAACAGCATCGGGTTCAACCGTTGCCACACCATAATGTTCCAATAACCAATTCCACGTTAAATAACGTTGATCGAGTTTCAACTCGGTAGTGTGGTTGAGCAACATGCCTGTTATGGCGAATAAGATCACAAACAAGGCCACAATAGCACCCATGCTGCGATGCAAGCTACGCATTCTGCGATTCATATTTAAACTTTACTGACTGGTGAATTTATCTAGATATAATGCCAGTGTTACTACTGCTGTCATAGCCCTAACCGATAGGGTGGCACCTGATATGCCATCTATATGGCGATCTAGCTTATTGTCTAACAGTTTGGCAGCATTGAATTGCTGGGTAAATGCGGGATAACGTATTTCGCCACCGCGACTTTCACGAAATGCCAATACCTTCACTTTTTCAACATTATCTTCAACGGTAATAATGCCAAAAGTAATCGCTCGTTCCTTGCCTATTTCTTCTAAAATCCAGGCTTTGCGCCCGTCTTTATGCCAATAACGAATTCTAAGGCCGGCATAATTATGACCGAGAATATCGCGTATGTTTTGTTGCAAGTCACCCTTTAGCCAGACAACTTGGCTTTTAGGCACGTCGTTATGAAATGTTTCTATTAAGAAGGCTTCATCGGTTTGATAAATACCACGGGCAGAAACAGAAAAGGCGATCGTAAATAGAGCCACAGCTAAAAGTTTTAGACTGTATTTTTTGAATTTCACTCTGTTCACAACCGCCAATTCCTAATCACATACAATTTAGGTGATAGTTTACCTTAGAATTGGTAACCCAATCCTACGTTAATACCATCTAACTCTGTTTTACCTTTTGGTGCATCTTGATTTTGGTAATCAAGTTTTACCACTACGTCTTTATGTGGCCACCAGTTCACACCAAGGTCAATTTGTTGGTATTCAGTGTCCGATGAGCTTCCTGCTGCATTATCCCATTCGTTATAACGGGCAAACACACCAAAGTTTTCATTGATTTGGTATGAAGGCTCTACATACCAACCTGTTTGCTCATCAGCACCGATAGATTTTGGACCACTACCATCGAGATCCCATGTTGCATATAAAGCACGCAAACCAAAGTTACCGCGTTGGAACACAGCATGCGTTTCAAACAAGGTTGCACTCCCCGCTGTAGATTCATTGCTCTGAGTAATATCTTCTTGATATTGCACAGTCGCTGCTAACTCAAGACCAGGAATACCTGTCCATTTAAGTCGGCCAGTATAAGCAAAATCTTCTGCATCAGCTTTTGATACTTTTTGACGACCGCTACGTACTTTATAGTCAGAACCGCTAGTAGTATTTAAACCAGAGGTGGCTGCTACATCATAGCTAAAGCCTTCTGCTATTTCACCACTAAACATCACACCGGCTTCCCACCATGTTGCAGGAATAATGTTCTTTTCAATGGGATTACGTTCAGTACCGTAGAAGGTTGGCGGCTCATGAGTTTCGTTAATGATGCCCACGGGTGTTAAGAATAAACCACCAGTAACACTGTGTTGGTCATTGATATCGTATTGAATATACGCTTGTTCTAATTCAATTTCACCTGAATCACTTTTACTAGCAATACTATGCTCAAGTTCTAATTCAGAGAAAAAACGTAAGTTATCGGTGAATTCATGGCCGAAGAATAAAACAAAACGGTGGAAATCAACTTTATCTACGTCATCTGAGCCGTGTTGATCATTTAAGTTGTTATAGTGCAATTCACCATAACCACCAATGGTTGTTTTATCAGACAAA
>NVRG01000088.1 GCA_002400805.1 Gammaproteobacteria bacterium | reverse complement strand
AAAACGCATCAAGTGATCAGCTCTGCAGTACTTAATGGTGGTATGACTTATGCCGATCATATATTGAATATTAACGTTGGCAGTAATAGCACTTGCACTGCTGCTGCCGATGAAAGTCTTCTACAATACAGTCAGAATTTAAACCTCAATGGTGCTGTTGTCGGCATGATGACCGCAGCCTCTATGAAGTCGTTTCGCCTTGAACAAGCAACAGTGCAAGGCGTCGAAATTGTGGTGCTTGTCACCTCGGGTTTATCTAATCCAAGACATGTAGGAGACCATGCGGAACATCGTGAAATGACCACCAGCACTACTGATGTGGGCACCATTAATACTATTATTTTAACGTCAGCATCATTAACAGAAGCGGCATTAGTTGAAGCATTAATGATTGCCACTGAAGCTAAAACAGCCGCATTAATTGACGCTGAAGTACTCAGCCCCATTTCTCAACAATTTGCCACGGGCACAGGCACCGATGCCATTGCTATCGTTAATGGCCATGGTCCGGAAACCGTACATTTTTGTGGCAAACATGTGTTGTTTGGCGAAATATTAGGCCGCTTAGTCAAAGATGCAGTAGCCGCTTCAATCAGCTGGTATTTCGACAATAAAAAAGTATGTTAGATTACGTTTTCAAACTCAAATAGCTAACATATTCTATCGGCAACAGCTTATAAGACAGAAAAATACTGTTTGGCTTGCTGGCAATCTTGCTTGATTTGACTCACTAACTCGTCGAGATCAGAAAACTTCTGCTCCTCACGTAGTTTATGTAAAAAGTGTACTTGCACATGTTCGCCATAAATATCGCGTTCAAAATCAAATAAATGTACTTCTAATAAGGCTTTGTCATCACCACTAACCGTGGGACGTACCCCAACATTGGCAACACCATTAATCGGTTCACCCTCAATGCCAAACAATTGCACGGCATACACCCCACTCAATGGCACTTTACATCGATGAAGATGAATATTCGCCGTTGGAAACCCCATGGTGCGACCACGTTTATCACCGTGAGCCACTCGACCACTCATGCGATAAGGTCGGCCTAATAATTTCTCCGCCAGCATTAAATCGCCTATTTTTAACGCTTGGCGAATACGAGTACTGCTGACCCGGATCTGATCAACAGCAAAAGTATGCATATTGACCACTTGAAAGCCAAATTGTTGGCCCGCTTGCTGTAATAAGGCAAAGTCTCCTTGCCGATCTTTGCCAAAGCGAAAATCATCGCCCACCACTAAATAACGTACATTTAAGCCATCAACCAATAAGCGCTGAATAAAATCTTGTGCGCTCATCTGTGCTAATTTTTGATTAAAGCGTAAGACACATAATTGCTGAATCGAATAACAGCGCAAGGCTTCCACTTTTTCCCGGAAACGACTCAGGCGGGCTGGTGCTTTATCGGGGGAAAAAAACTCATTGGCTTGCGGCTCAAAGGTAATCACTACCGGAGGCAGACCTAGGGCATCACCTTTAAGCGCTAATTGATTTAACACCGATTGATGACCGAGATGAACACCATCAAAATTACCAATGGTGGCAACACAACCTAGAGAAGCTGTGGGGAGATTATGAAAGCCGCGAATGATTGTGCGCATAAAATTATAGTAAGTGACCGCTAGTACAAACGTAACAGACTAACGACTATTAAAAAAACAATCCAGCAAGCTAGGAGGTATATACCCAAGTTACTTGAAATCACGCAGTTTCAAGTAATTTGGGTATAATGTGCGCTGGATAAATTATTGCGTGGAGGCTGGCATGGCGACAAGAAAGAAAAAACTGGACTATGAAGCCGCTGTGACTGAGTTAGAATCGCTGGTAGAGCGCTTAGAACAAGGTGATATCAGCCTAGAAGAATCATTAAAGCTTTATGAAAGTGGCGTATTGCTCACTCGCGATTGCCAAGATGCGTTAAAAGCAGCTGAACAAAAAGTGCAGATGTTATTAGAACAATCTGGCCAAACAACATTAGTGGACTTTGATCCAAATTCTAACGAATCGTGAATAATAACTTTTCACTAATAGACTGGATGCAACAGCGTCAGCAGCGCATTGAGTCCGCACTCAGCGATCGCCTTAACGATCAAAGTAGTCAAACCTCTGCACAACTGTTAGCCGCCATGCGTTATTCAACCTTAAATGGCGGAAAACGCTTACGTGCATTATTAGTTTATGCCACTGGTGAAGCCTTAGGCGCAAATTTAACCGCCTTAGATGCACCGGCAAGTAGTGTTGAAATGATCCATGCCTACTCCTTAGTGCACGATGATATGCCGATAATGGATGACGATGATTTACGTCGTGGTCAGCCAAGCTGTCACAAAGCCTATGATGAAGCTACTGCATTGCTGGTTGGAGATGCCTTGCAATCTTTAGCCTTTGAAAGTTTGTGTGATGAAGAACTAACACCCAGACAACAAAGCCAAATGGTTAAAACCTTAGCCCAACGTTCAGGCCTATTAGGCATGGCCGGCGGTCAAGCTATCGATTTGGAATCAGTGGGCAAAGAGTTGGATTTATCATCACTGCAGACTATGCACGAACTTAAAACCGGCGCGTTGATCCGTGCCAGTGTACGCATGGGTGCTTTGGCATCAACCAATAGTGATGACAGTAGCTTAACCAAACTTGATCGTTATGCTTATTGCATCGGTCTGGCATTCCAAGTACAAGATGATGTACTCGATGTGATTGCCGACACTGATACTTTAGGTAAAACTCAGGGTGCAGATATCGCGTTGAATAAACCTACTTATCCCGCTTTAATGGGCTTAGAACAAGCTCAACAAAAAGCACATGACTTAATTGAACAAGCTCAAGCTCAACTTGATGATTTAGCCTTCGACACACAAGCTTTATCAGCGTTAGCTCAGTTTGTTGTACAACGTTCTCACTAATACAATGACAAACACTATGGAAAGCACCCTTCTTTCTCAAATTGATAGCCCAGATGATCTGCGACAGTTAGATAAAAAACAGCTGCCGCAACTTGCCGATGAAATCAGATCATTAATTATTGATAGCGTGCAACAAACCGGCGGACATATATCCTCTAATCTGGGTGTGATTGAACTAACTTTGGCTTTACATTACGTCTTTAACACCCCTGAAGATCGCTTTGTTTGGGATGTGGGCCATCAAAGTTATGTGCATAAAATTATTACTGGTCGTCGTGATCAGATGCATACCATGCGTCAACCAGGTGGTCTGTCGGGATTTCCTAAACGCAGTGAAAGCAACTATGACACCTTTGGTGTCGGTCACTCGAGTACATCAATCAGTGCGGCGTTGGGTATGGCCATTGCCGCGCAAGCAGATAATAGTTCTCGTCGTTCTGTGGCCATTATTGGCGATGGTGCGTTAACTGCCGGTCAAGCATATGAAGCCTTAGCGCATGCCGGTGATCTGAGTGCCAACCTACTGGTTATTCTTAATGATAATGAGATGTCGATTTCTAAAAATGTCGGCGGCATGTCTAATTATTTAGCCCGTCTACTTTCTGGTAAGTTTTATACCTCAGCCCGTGAGGGCAGTAAAAAAGTCTTGGAAAAAATCCCCCCTGCATGGGAAATCGCCAGACGTGCCGAAGAGCATGTTAAAGGCATGATTATTCCTGGTACCTTATTTGAGGAAATGGGGTTTAACTATATCGGTCCTATTGATGGCCATGATCTTGATACCTTAATCACTACTTTAGGCAATATGCGCGATCGCAAAGGGCCACAGTTTTTACATATTGTGACTAAAAAAGGTAAAGGATATGAACCGGCAGAACAACAACCCGGTAAGTACCATGGCGTCAGTCCTGCCAATGGCAGCAAAGCCTCTGGCCCAAGTTATACCCAAGTCTTTAGTCAATGGTTATGTGATATGGCCAAGAAATCAGAAGATTTGATCGGCATCACGCCCGCGATGTGTGATGGGTCCGGTTTGAATGATTTTGCCGAACAATATCCTGATCGTTATTTTGATGTCGGCATTGCCGAGCAACATGCCGTTACTCTAGCCGCCGGTATTGCCTGCGAAGGCAAAAAACCCGTGGTCGCTATCTATTCCACCTTTTTACAGCGTGCGTATGATCAGCTTATTCACGATGTTGCTATACAAAATTTACCAGTATTGTTTGCTATCGATCGTGCGGGTCTAGTGGGTGCTGATGGTCCTACCCATGCTGGCACCTTCGATTTAAGTTATTTACGCTGTATTCCCAATATGGTGGTGATGGCACCAGCCGATGAAAATGAATGTCGTCAGATGTTAACTACGGGCTATCAATTTAATGGGCCAAGTGCCGTACGCTATCCTCGTGGCAGTGGTATAGGTGCAAAAATAAATCTTGAATTAACCACCATTGACATTGGTAAAGCAGAAATCAAACGACAAGGTCAAAAAGTAGCCATTCTCGCTTTCGGTAGCATGGTTTATCCTGCTCTTGAAGCCGCAGAAACACTGAATGCTACAGCTGTTAATATGCGTTTTGTTAAACCCTTAGATACCGCACTCATCGACCAGCTAGTACAAAGCCATGATGTGCTTGTTACGGTTGAAGAAAATGCCGTGAAAGGTGGCGCCGGAAGTGGCATAAACGAATACCTACACACTATTCGCAATAATATCCCGGTAATCAACCTTGGTTTACCCGATAAATTCATCGACCATGGTAATCATCAGCAGATGTTAAGCGACTGTGGCTTAGATGCACAAGGCATTATCGATACCGTCAAAACACATATTCAGGCATAATAGTCTGTTACCCACCTTAATACCCTAGTATAATAGTCAACTATGAGCGCGACATACACCTTAAAAATTTTGGCAGATTTTGCCTCTGCCCACACATTACGTGAATACCCAGGTGATTGTAGTCGTATGCATGGCCACAACTGGAAACTAGAAGTTGACGTAACCGCAACTTCGCTCAATGAGCATGGTATGGGCATGGATTTTAAAACCATTAAAACTGCTACTCGTAAATTGGCAAAAACGTTAGACCATCGTTATTTAAACGATATTCCACCGTTTGATACTATTAATCCAACGGCAGAAAACATTGCCCAATACTTTTATCAAAACTTAAGTAAGACATTAAATATCGACACAGCCAAAATATCTGGTGTTACCCTCTGGGAAACAGATCGCGCTTGTGTTCGCTATACTGAGGACTAAAAATAAGCATGACTACTGATATAAAACCTGATTGCTGCGACGAAATMGAAGACGTCCAAAACATTSCTGACAAACGTCATATTGCAATAGACAAGGTCGGTATCAAAGATATTCAACACCCAATTATTGTGAGCGATCGCAGTAGCGGTGAACAAAATACCATTGCCAATTTCAATATGTATGTGAACCTGCCTCACCAGTTCAAGGGCACACATATGTCACGTTTTGTTGAGATTTTAAATCAACATGAACGTGAAATTACCGTAAAATCTTTCCGTGACATGTTAGGTGAAATGACCGAGCGGCTACAAGCCGAATCGGGTTACGTTGAAATGGATTTCCCTTATTTTGTCAATAAAGAAGCACCTGTCAGTAAAGTRAAAAGTCTGATGGATTACCAAGTCAGCTTTATTGGTGAAATTACCGGTGATAAAACCACGATCACGGTCAAAGTTGTGGTGCCTGTCACCAGCTTATGCCCATGTTCGAAAAATATTTCCGACTACGGTGCGCATAACCAACGTTCACACGTAACTATAACCGTACGTGTTGATAGTTTTATGTGGATTGAAGATCTGATTGATATTGTTGAAGAAGAAGCGTCAT
The DNA here is from genome assembly GCA_002400805.1 of Gammaproteobacteria bacterium. The sequence goes on along the minus strand of NVRG01000088.1, from coordinate 697 downwards.
GTGAAATCTATGGCTTACTCAAACGCCCAGATGAAAAATATGTCACCGAACGTGCCTATGACAATCCTAAATTTGTKGAAGATATTGTGCGTGATATCGCCGCCAGATTAAATGATGATGAACGCATCAATGCGTATACAGTTGAGTCAGAAAACTTCGAATCTATTCATAATCATTCTGCTTATGCCTTGATTACTCATGGCTTCGACTAACAGTCGCATCAGTAAATAATAAAAAAGCCCACATGATACTGTCACGTGGGCTTTTTTTATATTAGTACTTTTGTTTTAAATCCATGCGTTGCCCCGTTTGATGCATATCCAGCTGACCTAAAAACGTCATACCCAGTAATGCACGTGAAGGTTCGGGCCCATCGATGACTACCGCTTGCACATTATAGAGCTTGATATCACCCACTTGTACCTCATCCAATGTCACTGGATACGCCAAGGTAATGCCTGAGGCTGTTTTCACCCCTACTGGCGCATTTTCTATATATTCCAAGTCTAATCTTTTTGCCGTTTCGGCATTCAATGCGATTGTCGAAGCACCAGTATCAACCAAGAAATCAACGCTATAGCCATTGACTGTGCCCGGTGTTATATACATGCCATTGGTTGGCCATAAACTAACGATGGGTTGTGCGGGAGGCGGGCTAAAGTTGCCACCAATATGGGAGCCTAATAAATATTTCTTT
>NVRG01000087.1 GCA_002400805.1 Gammaproteobacteria bacterium | reverse complement strand
CCCAATATCTGATCCACTTTATCGTTGGTTAAATGCTCATGGTAATCACGGTTAACTTGCATCATCGGTGCGCCACAACAAGCACCTAAACACTCCACCTCTTTCAAGGTGATCTTGCCATCATCGGTGGTTTCACCCAAGCCAATGCCGAGTCGTTGTTTGAGGTGAGCCACAATATCTTCCGCACCATTTAACTGGCAGGAGATATTGGTACAGATATTGATTTTGTTTTTACCAACAGGGCTAAGTTCAAACATCGAATAGAACGTAGCTACTTCAAATACACTGATTGCAGGAAGTTCCAAATAAACGGCCAAGGCTCTCATCACATCTTCTGATAGCCACCCCTCATTGGCTTCTTGCAATATATGTAAACTCGGAATTAACGCTGATTGTTTTTGCTCTACGGGATATTTTGCCAACCAATCATCAATTTGTTGGCGAAGATCGCTATTGAACAAGGGCAATGTATCGCCTGTTAGGAGGATATCATTCATCGGTCCACCTCACCGAAGACGATATCCATCGTACCCAGTATCGCCACCACATCGGCCAACATATGGCCTTTCACCATTTCATTCAACGCCGATAAATGGGCAAAACCTGGGGCACGAATTTTGACTCGATAGGGTTTATTTGCACCATCAGAAATCATATAAATGCCAAACTCACCTTTAGGGTGCTCAACGGCGGAATAGATTTCCCCTTCAGGCACACAATAACCTTCGGTAAATAATTTGAAATGATGCACCAAGGCTTCCATATCACCTTTCATATCRGCTCGTTTCGGCGGAGCAACTTTGGCATTATCAGTAATGACCGGYCCTGGGTTTATTCGTAACCAATCGATACACTGTTTGATAATATGRTTTGACTGCCGCATTTCTTCAATACGGACCAAATAACGATCATAACAATCCCCTTCTACCCCAACAGGAATATCAAAATCCATTCGGTCATACACGGCATAAGGYTGTTTTTTACGTARATCCCATTCTATGCCTGARCCTCKTAACATCGGGCCWGTAAAACCRAGTTGCATTGCTCGTTCMGGSSWMACYACWCCAATACCRACAGTACGTTGCTTCCAGATACGATTRTCRGTTAATAAGGTCTCATAYTCATCMACAYRYKTMGGGAAKCGMTGDGYAAAATCTTCWAKRAAATCBARYAYRSWRCCWYSWCGATTDKYATTBWKYYGHTYRRCWTCTTTTTYACTRTGCCATTTGGAYGCTTCATATTGTGGCATCGAATTCGGCAAATCACGATAMACACCACCGGGACGATAGTATGTCGCATGYAACCKTGCGCCAGACACMGCCTCATAGAYATCCATTAAATCTTCGCGTTCACGGAAACAATATAGAAAKACRGTCATGGCACCGATATCAAGTCCATGAGCGCCTAACCACATCAAGTGATTYAATATCCGAGTAATCTCATCAAACATCACTCKRATRTATTGAGCACGMTCAGGYACTTGCASCCCAATCAKCTTTTCTATGGCCATGACATAMGCATGTTCATTACACATCATCGATACATAATCGAGACGATCCATATAACCTATGCTTTGATTATAGGGTTTAGTTTCAGCCAACTTCTCCGTGCCRCGATGCAATAATCCGATATGTGGATCAGCATGTTCAATCACCTCACCATCCATTTCAAGAATGAGACGTAAAACACCATGCGCCGCAGGATGCTGTGGGCCAAAGTTTAAGGTGTAATTCTTAATGTCAGCCATCGTTAATGCTCATCCTGATAACGATTGTCATCTCGAATCACACGTGGCACCAACGTTCTTTCCACGATGCTGACAGGCTCATACACCACCCGTTTTTTTTCTGGGTCATAGCGCATTTCTACATTGCCAATCAAAGGGAAATCTTTTCTGAATGGATGTCCAACAAAACCATAGTCCGTCAAAATACGGCGTAAGTCTTCATGCCCCGTGAACAAGATGCCAAATAAATCAAAGGCTTCTCGTTCAAACCAATCAGCCCCATTCCATATCGGCGTAACGCTATCCACTATAGGGTGATCCGCATCCAATCGAACTTTAATTCGCAAACGTTGATTATGTTTCACGGATAACAGATGGTAAACCACAGCAAAACGATATCCTTCGGATACCGGGTCCATATGACCTTCGCCATCCACAGCGCGACTAAAACCATGACCAGAAGACGCTTTAGTTTCCCACGAAGAACCACCATATTCTGAATAATCCACACCGCACACATCGATCAGTTGTTCAAACTCAAACTGATCACGTAATTGTGTGCATGTCGATAACAACACTTCAGCTGGCAGATGAAGTGTTAATTCATCTCTATCTAACTCACAATCCAGTAATACATCATCAAAATGCTGTTCCAGTTTCGCTTTTAATACGTCCATTATCTCGTCTCGTTACCCTCACCCTGCGTTCTCGCAATGGTATTAGTACGACGTATTTTTTTCTGTAACTGAATGATGCCGTATAACAAGGCTTCTGCTGTCGGCGGACAACCTGGCACATAAATATCGACTGGCACGATACGATCACAGCCACGCACAACAGAATAAGAATAATGATAATAACCGCCACCATTGGCACACGATCCCATAGAGATCACCCAACGAGGCTCAGACATTTGGTCATAGACTTTACGCAGTGCAGGCGCCATCTTATTAACTAAAGTACCCGCCACGATCATCACATCAGACTGACGAGGGCTAGGACGAAAGACCACCCCAAAGCGATCTAAATCATAACGAGAAGCACCGGCGTGCATCATCTCAACAGCACAACACGCTAAACCAAATGTCATTGGCCATAATGACCCTGTTCTGGCCCAATTAATCAATTTGTCTGCTGAGGTTGTAACGACGCCTTGTTCAAGTATGCCTTCTATTCCCACTCGAGCGCTCCCTTCTTCCATTCGTAAATGAAACCGACAACTAATATGCCCAAGAAGAGGAACATCGCTAACAAGCCGAATACGCCAATCTCATCAAGCACTACTGCCCATGGGAATAAAAAAGCGATTTCTAAATCAAAGATAATAAATAGGATGGCAACAAGATAATAACGCACATCAAATTTCATATGTGCATCTTCGAAGGGTTCAAAACCACATTCATAAGCAGAACGCTTTTCATCGTCAGGACGACGAGGACCCAGAATATAACCGGCCAGCAGTGGCATGACACCAAAGCCGACTCCAATGATCACGAACAACAAAATAGGGAGGTAATTCTCCAGCATATTCTTGGCTCTATCATTTTGCACACCCTCCATTATTGGGTATGCTTTTGGCTACAAAAACTAGGATCAACACATCCCAGCTCCGAATAACTAGTCTACGATACTACACATTCTACAAGCCAAATAGAAGCCCAAAAAACATATTTAACACCCTGTTTACTTTTTAGCATTTGATGCAATAAATCACCTTTTTCAGCATAACTCTTGTTTAATCAACAGTTAACTCATTGTAATATAGATAGTTGTTTTTTTTATTAGATTTGATCGCACCCGTTTAATCGAAAAAAATGAAGATAAAGCCGGTGAACTGCCAGTGTCATGCTCGAACTACTGCTGAACCAAATGACAATACACTCGGCGCGCCAGAACACAAAGGAGTTATAAATGAAAAAAGTGGCAACAAACCTAAGACGAGAATCAACGTAGTAATCAATATTGAACGTAAGCGAGATATCCAAGCCATGGACAGTTACCAAGGGGTACCTGGAATCCTTTCTATTACGAGATGAGCTGGAATACAGCCAACCGGTATTGATTGCCGGATTAATGATTAATCGGTGTGTACCTAGTAAACAGTCATGAATTATCTTAAACGGCTCATTTTTTCGCAACTAAACTATCGTATGAGGAAAAACAGAGTTCATAGGCACTATCAAAAACCTGTTTTTTACTATATTTAATTGGAACATTGTAGGCGTGCGTGAAAAAATACCGAGTATTTGAGTTCAGATTTTTTCCCGAAGCCTCAACCTGGGAAATAAATGAAGCAAGACTAACGCCCTCCACTTTTCTCAGACCAAACACCGTAGAAGTCATATCAGCATGAGCGGTGCAATAACGAGTCATACGATCGTGCTCGGTGGCATTCACAACTGATGTTGCACTAAGGAACATCATTCCCATAATTGGCTTTATCATTGAGTCCTATTCTTTTTATTATTTAAACCCTGAGATGAATCCTACATCAATATTTTTATTGCTGAAAGCAGTTCCTATCAATATCACCTATAGTAAAAGTTGATATAAAAAAAGCCCGAAACCTATTTAACTAGATTTCGGGCTTTTTTTAATTTATCTATGGTGCCGATGAGCAGAGTCGAACTGCTACTGGCTTGCGCCAACCAGCCCCTCAAGCTGGCGTGTCTACCAATTTCACCACATCGGCAATATTTAATTTTTTATTTACGGTAGCTCTGGAAGATCTTCAGGTATGAACTCAACGGGCTCAGTCGTTGTTACTGCTTGTTGTGTCACACTTTCAATCCCTTCTACTTTGCCAGAAAAGTATGCCAAAGTAAGGCTAGTAGCAAAAAATACTGCTGCTAATATTGCACTGGTTCTACTTAAGAAAGAGGCTGAACCTTGGCTACCAAATAAACTTGATGACGCACCGCCACCGCCACCGCCACCACCACCAAGTGCAGCCGCACCTGCGTCGGCACCTTTGCCGTGCTGAATAAGGATCAGACCTACGAGTAATAGTGAAACTATTACATGTACTACTAAAATTATTTCATCCATCTTAATTAACCTAAATTTTTGCTTGCGCGGCCTGACAGATTTTTACAAACTCATCCGCGTCCAACGACGCGCCACCGATGAGTCCACCATCTATATCTGGCTGTGAGAATAAAGGGGCAGCATTATTACCTTTAACGCTTCCCCCGTAAAGTATTCTTAATGATTGTGCAATGGCAGGATCATGTTTGGCTACCCGCTCACGCATGAAAGAATGCACCTCTTGGGCCCATTCAGGTGATGCTGTTCGTCCTGTTCCAATTGCCCACACAGGTTCATAAGCAAGCACTGCTTGCGATAATGCTTTGACACCTTGATGTTCAATTAAAATATCTAAATGACGGCCAATAACATCTTCTGTTTTACCAACAGCATGTTCCTCTGGGCTTTCCCCTATACACACAATGGGCGTTAACCCCTCGGTGATCGCCATGTGATATTTTTCAGCAATGATGCGATCTAAAACTAATTGATCCAAATCCAATTCAGCATAAAGACAGCGTCGTTCAGAATGACCAATCAAAACATAATTACAATTGAAGTCATGCAGCATTGTTGCCGATATTTCGCCGGTATATGCACCTTTATGGTAGGAAGATACATTCTGAGTTCCCCACCGTACGTGAGAATTCTTCATGGCTTGTTGCACTTGAGGCAGATACACTGCGGGAGGAAACAAAGCGACATCTATTGATGGAAAAGTCTTCGCCTGGGCTAAGATTCCATCCAAAAGCAATTTACTGCTCGCACTAGAGCCGTTCATTTTCCAGTTTCCAGCTACGAACGGTTTTCGCACAAGGAGTACTCTTGAAATGAATAGACCCTCAGGGTACCTTTTTTAGGCTTTTATAGCAATGTTGGCGCTGGTCTTGCATACAAAAACTTTATCGCTTTAGCTAGTTCGTGTTAGCCTTGCATTTCTCATTTAACTATTTAAATTGGACCGATACACATGGAAATACAAACATCGAGTTTTGGTACTCAAACAATCAGTTCTGATGACATCCTTTTGTTTCCAAAGGGTTTGATTGGTTTGGAAGATCACACTGAATTCAAACTTTTCCATGAAGAAAGTGAAAACCCAACGGTCTATTGGCTACAATCCGTGACCGATGCTGACTTTATAATGTCAATCATTCCTCCAGCAGCATTAGGTTTGGACTATGAAATTGGACTTGATGATGGCGAAATAGATTTAATAAAACTTGAAAATTCAGAAGATGCCATTGTAGTGCTAATCGTCTATAAACAACATGAGCAAGATAAGAGTGCCAATGATCTTGATCTTAAAGCCATCGTTAAAGCACCACTTGTTATTAATACCAAAACTAAGTTAGGCCTGCAAAAATCTTTGCCTAAACTTGATATTAATCGCTGATTACGACTGTAAAATTATTTCTATCCTGCTGGCGAGTTCTTTCGCCAGCTCGTTTGTCACCGCAGCATCTCTGCCTTCAACCATCACCCGTACAACTGGCTCGGTACCTGATGCACGTAATAATACGCGCCCCTCATCACCTAACTTTTCTTCAATGTTTTTAACGGCTCTAACAACATCATCGTTATTAGCCAAATCAACCATTTTTTTAGCTTTTACATTAATCAATCGTTGTGGGTATTTAATCACCGAAGAGCGTAATTCGTGCAGGCTACTAGACGTTTCTTTAATTTCAGCGAGTACTTGCAGCGCGGCCACTGTGCCATCACCCGTAGTGGTCTTA
>NVRG01000086.1 GCA_002400805.1 Gammaproteobacteria bacterium | reverse complement strand
CTTCCTTGCTCTCGTACCGGCAGCCATTTTCGCTATGAAGGGCAGCTGGACTCTAAATGGATCACGATTATATAAAGGTAATAGAATTAGTGATGGCATAGATCTCAATGAAATTGAATGGGTGCTTATTGGTAAGCCAATGACTGATACTGATCAACAGCGATATAAGCTAACTCATGGGTCGAAACGCTATGCCTTTTGGAAAGTAATTGACAATAATCTGTGTCTTAAAACTGTATCAGGCCAGTACTTGAGGCTCGACCTGTACTTTCATAATGGCGGTAAAGAACTCATGAAATTAATCAAGGCCGAATGTGTAGATAAAACTGTTAATCCTGAGGATTTGTCAGAAAAAGAAATTCGCTCATTCAAGTCGGGTGACTCTAATCGTGTCTTCAGCTTATAACAAGGCAGCAAGGGCGACGCCAAAAAGCGGCGCGCCATCTGCGAGCGTTATTCGACAATCACATTGTGACAAAACCCTCATTCATCATCCGCGAACTCGAAATGAATACTTCTGTCCAAAAACTCCATTACATCCTCAGGCAACGCCTCAATCTCCTCAACGGACACCTTGTCATCCGACAATAGCGCGACATACGATGCCCCACTTTCCATGTTGACGACACGATAATTAACATGGTCCACAGCCATCGGTCGTGATTCCGACTCAAACGATGTACCAATCACTCGGTATTGCTTACAGCTCGACTCATACAGAAAACATTCAGACGTGTTTTCGACACTTGCCGTCAATTTCTCAAACTCTCGCTTTTGTTGTGTGAGAATTCTTGTAAGGCCTCGGCGTTTTTGAACAAGATCAGCCACCATTAACTTAGCGTCCTTGTGCTCTTGCTTAGACTTAGCCAGCTTTTTCTTAAGCTCTAACGGCTTTAACGCCTTAAACGCCGCGTTTTCAATTTTCATCGTTTCAGCATTTTCGTGATGCTTCTTTAACGTTGACCGAAGACTTTCAACAAGCCCCTGCGCGTCAACGAGCTTTTTGCCTAAGGCCAATTCAATACGATGTAGCGCGTTTTGTGCGTTTTCATCTGAGCTGGCCAGCTCTTTTTGCACCGACGACAAGTGATGCTCAAGCTGCGCAATTTYCTCCTGGTCTTGCGATTGACGAGCCTGATAGCGTTGCTCTACCTTGTTCTCTATCTCAATCGCYAATTCAAGCCGTAAGGCCGGTTCATTGATGGTTCGAATTATGTCTAACGTTGTCATAAAAAGCCTTATACACCTGTGTGTTGGAGATACGGCTATTTTACCCGTTTTTTTCGCATAAAAGTGAACAATATATACCCCATTTAGCTAGTTAGATTAATGAAGACTAGGAGATATAAAAGCGCAGTCCATTATTGGGGTCCTGGGGATTCCCCCCCGTAAAAAGACATAACCCTCTGTAAGTCACGGTTGTCGGTGGTTTCAGAGGGGTATTACATTTTTGAGGAAAACCAACATTCGATGTCTTTGGCAGTCAAAAATCAATGACTTAGCTTAGCTTTGTCCGTTTACGAGGGAAAATCCCCAGGACCCCTAAGTGGAAAAGCTTGACTGAATATTAAGCAGTTTGGTTTTAGGTTAATAAGTATGTCTGGTAGACTGGCTTAACAATTAACTTGAAAAAGACGTAATATACGCGCAACTCAATCAAGTGTTATACAAAATTGGAATCGAAGTAAATATGGATGTTAAAGTTGAACTCAATGGCGAGATTGAAGATGCCGAAGTCGTAGATATCTACCGTGCAAATGAATGGTCTTCGGCTGATAAACCTGATCAGTTATTACTTGCTCTTCGCAACTCCCACACACTAGTTACTGCGCGTATAGATGGGCAACTGATTGGTGTGGGTAACGCGATCTCTGATGGGCACCTAGTGGTATATTATCCGCACATGCTTACCGCCGATGGGGAAGCTATAGAGTTCTATAAAGCCTTGGGCTTTGAGCGTGCAGGTAGAACTGAGCCTATGTGGGTATATGCAGGCACCGAACATTAAGTGCATAACAATTAAAGCCACTGCGCCCAATATTCCTCACTTGAGTTTTGTGCGCGTACTTTTGTGTGTTACAACCTTTAGGAAGCAAGAATGAAGTATTGGAGGATGTTAGTTTTTTCCTTCATATTAGCCGGGTGTAATATGGCTGGAAGATGGAATAAGTAGTTTGAACATAGGAGATCAATATCATGCCGAAGAATTCAATAACAATCGCTTTAATTACGCTCTTAATATCAGGATGCGGAACAACACACAGATTTTACTTGGGGGAGCAGAAGCACCGAGACGATATTGCTACGATTGTTTCGCAGAATACCCCGATGATTACTGATGCAGGTGCTCTTAAACTGAATTTGGTGAATGGGGAGTCACCCGTGACTATTTGGAATTGGGGTGCACACAGATGGGAAATGCCTCCTGGTGATAAAACGTTAACATTTCAGGTCAATATCCCTAAAATGGTCGGCGTAACAGACATAGAGGCAACAGTTGAAGCAGGAAAAGTTTATTATGCTAAACCTATCATTGACCTAGAACATTATACTTTTACCGTACAAATAGAAGAAACGACGTGGGATGTTGATGCATCCACATCCCAGCATGGAAAATAGTTATAATGAATCGCTTCCCCAAAAATGTAGAAGGCGACTTCTATACAACGGGAACAAAAGACATCAATGGCCAATGGTGTAGCGATTGTATGGCTTGTGATTTACCCGAAAATGAAGCTCGAGACTTAATGGCTCCTTTAGAGGGTGAAAATTATGATACTTATTTTGTACGGCAACCAAATAATTTAGAAGAAATTGCACAGGCAATCGGTGCTACTGAAGTGTGTTGCGTTGATGCTGTAAGATATGGGGGAAAGGATAAAGATATATTACGTAGAGTCCATCCTAGCGTGTCTGATTTCAAACTATCTATTATTGGTTCGGTTGTTCCAAGTACAAATAAATGGTGGAAGCTTTGGTAAGAAACAATATGCTAAGGATTTTCTTTTATACGATTCTATTAGTCATGTGTGGTTGTACGACATCCATGTGGAAGGCTGCGCCCACTTATGAAGAAGTGGTGGTTGGGATATTTGTTGCCAAGAACGATAATGTGTTATTTGTCTCTGGTAAAAAATACGCCTATAGATTCGATGTCGATTCCGAATTCAAAGACTTATTATTGACGCATGAAGAGACTGATCTTTTTATTAATAAGATGGACTTCTCTGTTGATCAAAAAAATCGAATCGAAGGAGAATTAGTAATAGTTATTCAGGGTAAAAATTCCAACAACCCTGTGAGGCGTAGATTCTCTGCCGATTTAATAGGTGAGAGATACAAAATGGAAGGTAAATTCCCCTATGTTAAACTAGATCAACCACTAGTTTTAGAAATAAAGAGGCCATCCAGATCTATGGATACGATTAAGAAGATAGCAGTCACTCCCGCGACAGTAGCCTACGACGCAGTTGTGCTTCCAATAATGGCTATTACTTTCGCTACATTTGATCGCTCAGCTTAGAAAGAGAATATGGCCGCAATGTGGAAGTGGGTGTCGTACAAAAACCAATCATAAAGGAAATGGCTTAATTAGCTCTTCGCCAGTTTCGTATAGTAGGTGTACGTTATTTTTCGATTGAGTAGTCAGTTTGTGAAATGTTAGAATTACGACGCAGATAGTGGCGCATAAGGTAGTGTGTTTTGCATTCGTTCAAGTTTTTTAAGGAGTGTTTGGTGTTTAAGGTATTTTTAATCTCAGTCTTTTCTTTGTTTGTAATATCTTGTGCTGTAAGGCCTGTCAATATTGAAATGACCCCAAGTCAACGCGAAAATCTCAATGTTATTAAGATATATAATTTGGTTGTTCAGGATGAAGTTCGCTTTTTGTTAAGTCTTTCACCCGATGCAACAGGTGTCAGGATTGTTGGTCAAGATATGGGAGACTCTTTTAACTATTGGGCGAGCCAGTCCGAGAAGAAACTAATGGATAAGTTTTATGAGGTTACTGAAAAGATAGATGTGAGGAAGATACTTGGTAACGGGATTTATATAGAATCAACGGGGCATTACTCAATTATTGGAAAGCAGGAGTCTGCACAAACTATCAAATTATCAAGCAAGAAATTAGAAGATAAGATTGATGCATTAGTCGAAGGGGAGGCTTTACTCTATATCGAGAATCAATACTACTTTGTGAATGATGCCAAAACTTTGCAAACAACGACTTCAGCAAAGTTATATTTTGGTGGAGTGCCTAAAAAGTCTGTAGAAAAGAAGCCTTTTGACATGGATGAGACTGAAGATAATGTTATTCAAAAGAGAAAGCCTGGTTACTATAATACTTTTGTCTATCAGTCGGACCAGGTTGGTCCTGGGAAGGGGGACTCTCTTAGTCTCTGGGGGAGGCATGATGGTGCGTTATTTGTGAGTACCTTAGAGGAAAGTGCATCTTTGGTTTCACTAATGCTTAACTATGACCTTAATCCAAAGTTAAACAAAAACTGTTTGGAATCAGCCAAGGCATACCATTTTGGTCCGTATGACAAGAGTATTGTAAAAGGTGAGATTGTCTTAAATGATACTGACTGGGTTGCCTTAAGAGGGTCTAAAGATGGTGCAATATATTTATTTCCAACAACAGCTTTGTTAAGTGCTGGCCTAGATGGCAAGAGTGTGAGCCATTGCAATAGCTCAAAAGGGGGGCAGTAGTGAAAAACACATCTTTGTTAAGAGTTCTTATTGTAATCTGGCTGCTAGTCGGTTCAGGAATCGTTTACTCTAATGATGCAGTTATGTCGTTGATTTATAGTGACCAACCAAAAGTTGGTTATGAGTCATATAAAAAGAGCATTGATTGTAGATTTCTGTTTCAACACTTTGTCGATGACAGACAGAATAAAATTACTTTAGGCGCAACTCCATTAGATCCCATTATGTCTTTAGGGATAGATGATTGGTTCTCTGCTGCGAGTGCCGATTTACTTAATCCCCATATTATTCCTGAGCTTTCTCCGGAAGCTGTTGATGTGGTCGTAACTCCTCATCTGACAAGACTGTATGCATATGTAAGGAGTACTCATTTATACGGTGTTACAGCACTGACTATGTATTTTTCAATTCCAGGTGAAAAGACAGTAAGTAAAAGATATCGCGGGCTTGGTTCAACTCGTCCCTGGGGTAGTTATCATACTGCGATCAACCGATCAATTACATGGGCTTATATCGACATAGTTAATGACCTGCCGACGGTATGTGATCAATTACTTGGAATAGAAAGGGATGGAGTGGAAGAGAAACCAGGTTCGTTATTTGATGCTATAAAGAACTATTTCTAACGGTATCTACACACATAGTTTCTCTTATTCGATATGACCGCAATGTATAGTGCCATAGCGACCCTGGCCTCCATACCCTATAAAATCACCCTTCACGAATGGCCGCTTTTGCTTATGTTCGGGTGTTATGTGGAAGTGTTCGTACTAGGCAGCTGCATGTCTTGCTTCAAGGGGCAACAAAACCCCTTGTTTGATAATAGCTCTAAACAAGACCCAATGACTATAATGTGGAAGCAGCTGTCTTCTTAGAAGTCTATTGATAGGGCGTATCTCTGATATACTCTAACAAGAAATTTGAAAGCGGCGCATAACGCACGCGTCTCAATTAGGAGTTATATTTCAGCCGAAATTTAAGGAGCGCAAATTGGAAGTAGAAAGTAAAATAGAATTGAAATATATAGTGCAGTCAAAGGATTTAGCTAAAGAATTATCTATTGATGAGCAAGACGACTTTCCAGAAGTGTTTGCAACGTCGAGAATGATCGCGCTCATGGAGTTAGCTGCAGCGCGCTTGATGAAATCGTTACTTGCTGATGAGGAATTATCAGTTGGGGTAAACGTCAATGTAAATCACTTTGCAGCCACCCCAGTTGATGAAGAAATTAGGGTTGATGCTATATATAAAGGCATGGAAGGGAAATTATACAAATTTGAAGTCGAAATGTATGATGAAGGCGGTAAAGCTGGCAGTGGCACCCATACAAGAGCAATTGTTAAAACAGAACGTTTGGTGCAAGGTGCTTTAAACAGGGTAAAAACATAACAAGGGTAGACAGCGTGACTGCTTAATAGCGTGGATTCGCCACAACGCAGCACTTGCTGCCAACGTTAAGAGTATCTAGGGAAATTCATATGCAGAAATTAACAGGTAAATGCTTGTGCGAAGGAATTCAATATGAAATCTCTGGTGAATTGGGGCCAATCTTTAACTGCACTGTTCGAAATGTAGAAGGTGGCATGGTGCGGCGTTTCGTACACGATCTACTATAAATAGAAGTCAATTTAGTTGGATTAGGGGTGAAAATCTGCTTTCTCGTTTTCACTCGTCAGAGAATGTAATTAAAACGTTTTGTTCAATCTGTGGGTCAAATCTCGTAAGTGAAAACGAAAAATACGTGCCTGGTCAGAGGTGTGCGTACAGGTCTTTTAAGTCCGCTTTAACTAAAATTCAGCGGTTTCGCGAGGAGCTCATTTTGGCAGCAATGTGAAATGTGTCGATCAAATATTGTACAGATAGGTTTTAGGTTAATATGAACCTCTGGTACA
>NVRG01000085.1 GCA_002400805.1 Gammaproteobacteria bacterium | reverse complement strand
TCTGGTATGCCTTTGAACGTGGTGCACATGAAATTCAACCCTTAGTGCCTGCCTTACAAAGTTATTGGATGAAAATTCATGTACCGGCCAATTTTGTTGGTTATGGCACCTTTGCCATGGCGGCGATGATTGGTGTGGCTTATCTTTTAGTTTCATGGCAACAAACTAAAAATCCTAATGGAAGACTAGTGGAGGCAATGCCATCACTTGCCGTTATGGATGAATTAATGTACAAGGTCATCGCCTTGGGTTTTGCCTTTTTCACTGTAGCGACAATTTTAGGCGCTTTATGGGCGGCAGAAGCGTGGGGTGGTTATTGGTCTTGGGATCCAAAAGAAACTTGGGCATTAATTGTATGGTTAAATTATGCCGCATGGTTGCATATGCGTATGACAAAAGGCTGGAGCGGTAATCCGATGGCTTGGTGGGCTGTGATAGGTTTATTTGTCACTCTGTTTGCATTTTTAGGCGTCAATATGTTTCTGACAGGTTTACATTCATACGGCACCTTATAGTCAATAACAATCGTTAATAATTAAGGATAGAAAAATGAAAAAAATGGTGACAGTAGTATCAGCGATAGCAGGATTGTTATTATCCTTCACCACTATGGCTATGCCAGTGGCATTTGTTGAGGGAGTACATTACCAACCAACAGCACAACGTTTAGCTACAAGTGATGATAATTTGATCGAAGTTGTAGAATTGTTTTCATATAGCTGTCCCCATTGTTTTCGTTTAGATCCATTGGTAGCGGAATGGAAAAAAACATTGCCTGAAAATGTGAAATTCGTTGCTGTGCCGGCTATTTTTCGTGATAGTTGGCTGCAACTGGCCAAGGTTTTTTATGCCGCCGAGGCAACCGGTGATTTAGAAACATTACATGGCTTATTATTTAACGCGATACATGTAGAAAAACGTCGTCTGACTACCGAAGAGCAATTATTAGACTTTGTGGCTGAACAAGGTATAGATCGTGATACGTTTGAAAAAGCGATGAATTCATTTTCAGTGAAATCCAAAGTTAAAAAAGCGTTAGTGATGAGTCAAACATCGGGTATCACCGGTGTACCGGCGATGGTGGTTAATGGCAAATTTCGTACAGATGCACCTGCAGCTGGCAGCATGGAAGAGATGCTAAAAGCCGTTGATTTCTTGATTGAACAAGAAACTGCCGGCCAATAAGTTGTCGTGAACCTTTTGCTTACAGGGATGTAGGTAAGAGGGCGTAGCCAATGTTAATCATCGGAAACACAGCGATTTCTCCCGCCTTGTTTAGCTTGATATAAGGCTTTGTCAGCACGCTTAAAAACATCATCTATTGAGTCACCAGGCCTAAAAGTGGCAAGTCCTGCAGAGGCGGTGACAAAAACACGTTTATCTTCATAGTGGAATTTAGATAGTTCGACTTTCTCGCGAATTTTGTTGGCAAGGGTCAAGGCATCTTCTAAGCGTGTTTCGGGGAAAACACCCATGAATTCTTCACCCCCAAAACGAGCAATAAAATCAGCATCACGTGTGGCTTTTTGAAATATACGAGCGATCGTCCTCAAGACTTTGTCGCCAGCCGCATGACCATAATTGTCATTAACTCGCTTGAAGAAGTCGACATCCCAAATAACGATACTTAGTGGTGACTGGTACCGTTGCCACCGAGCAAATTCTTTGTCTAGAATTTCATTCAATGCTTGCCGGTTCCAAATACCCGTAAGCGCGTCTTTGAGGGCTAAATTACGAGACTTTTCAGCAGACTCACGTAACACGGTGGTTTCTTGTTCCATTGTCTGTATGCGTTGATTAAGCTCGATAATTTCTTTTTGTGATTGTTCAAAGCGATTCTGATCTGATTTTTGATACAGTTCAAAATGTTGATCCAAAAAATCTAATCGCTCACTGACCGTTGATTTTAGTTGCTCTAAGTCATTGGCACCTTCAACATTGTTTCGCAGGTCAACAAATTCATCCTCTACAGCTTGACCAATAATTTCCCGCTCTTTRAATGCTTCWGCATTGTSATCASCYGTTTSTCKAATATGCTGATCTAACTCATTTAATCGTGTAGTGARTGATGTTAAAAATTGTTGGTATTCTAACTTTTCAGTGATGACCATAGAGCCAAGCGTGCTMACAATRTCAGCAATYTCATTAATGGCCTGAGGAAGGTCCTCATCATCAATACCTTTTTCCAGCTTYAGGCGGAGTTTAGTTGCTTGTTTACTTAAATCTGTTGGCAGCGATAGGCGTTCAAGTAACTGCATCAACATTATGTTGAATGGGGGAGWGTCATCCTCGTCATTTAATAGTGATGCAGVGTCACTTTCATTAGCTTTATTCTGTTGTTGATTATCATTTTTTGCTGGTTTTCCGATACCAAATAGATGAAAACTAAACCGSCGAGCTGGCTTTTCTGTTCCATCAGGTAAACAGCTGTTKAGYAATARYAAAAGCTCAGGAAGAAGGGTGCTGACTTCACTACTAGAGGCCAATTTAAGTTGTTTAGCTAATTTACGAGCATCAGCTTTATATGGTTTTCTAAGTTTTAATGACTTTAATAAATCGGMGAGWATTTCACCRGAGGACWGAGTAYTRTCCTKWGMTTTRTYGACTTCCATRCGAGCAATGGCTTTTTCCATCTGATCAAGAATATATTGAATTTCTTTTTGRTCGTTATTGCCRCGCAGTACTTTGCGTAAAGATTTTAATTGTTTGTCTAATGAYGCATCYAAGCCTTGYGCWGCYARYGCTAATCTASCKAGACTACGYTGKAGYAGAKCTTCATAACTYTGCKRYTKTTCGAGYGAKGAWATWGATTKGTAGTATTTTTGTTTCCAWTCKTCTAATTGTTGGGCAGCATCATCATTCGACATTGTAYGTRTCCTTTTAGTCAAAGTGCTGCTGGAAATTTTTTCTGAGCAGACTCGTCATCAAYAGTAAGGTCTAGATTGTTACTATTTTGYTGTTGATGCAAYAAAATATCGTAATAACGRCGAATATTTTCAATATAACGCACGGGTTCRCCACCACGYGCRTAACCATAACGGGTTTGTGAATACCATTCTTTTTTTGATAGCTTTGCTAAGTAAACTTTAACATCTGGCCAAAGATCTGGGTTTAGTCCATTTTTCTGCGTTAAKACTCGAGCATCCTCAACATGRCCCAAACCGATGTTATAGGATGCAAGTGCTAGCCATATTCTTTCAGRTTCGAKAATACGTTYTGGCAAGCGGTCKCGAATAGAGGCAAGRTACTTTGCTCCGGCATAAATRCTCTGTGCTGGATCTTCACGATTRCCGACATTCATYTSTCTAGCKGTTGCCTTAGTTAACATCATCAAACCTTTCACCCCRGTGCTTGATAYCGCTTTAGGATCCCAGTGCGAYTCTTGGTAGGAGATGGCMGCGAGTAAGCGCCAGTCGAARTCAAATTCRCGYGCCGCATGTTCAAATAACGTTTGGTATTTGGGTAGGTGAGTTAAGATTCGGCGATGRRYRRSWMGRSYRYCGWSRYAGYSRMMCCGWMGARYRTGASSWTRAWRKWWCTSSMTKMSTCKRYMYRRMYSRCSRRRSTCWTCMRKTTYKTCAAAAAATAAAGCAATTTCATTATAAAGAGAGCCATCCTCTGACAATGGCATTGCCCATGCTAAAGCTTGAGGTTCGGAGATATTAAAAGCGACACGCAGTTCTGGAAATAAACTTTGATTGGCTGCTATTTCGTTAGAATCTGCAATGGTGTAGTCGATCATTTCTAGCTGGACAAGTTCTAATAAACCACTRCTAKTGAGTTCGYTATTTTCAGTCCAATTTAGTTCGGGTACATCTTGCTGATGTGATTTTAATTGATCTACATGACTACTYGTAGCAACAACTTCTAATTGTCCATTGTGTAATGCRGTAATGTTCTTCGGTTTTTTATGGCCATTGCGATAAACTAATTGTTGGGTCACCTCTTGGTAAACAGGGCCAAAACGAATGACGTCTTTTCGTGCAGGGGTAATAGTGAGGCCGGCAGCAGCAATATCGGCTTTACCTTGCTCGATAAGATCCAACATATCGCTTAGATTGTCRGGCACAATGATTTTCAAGCGTACGTTRAGGTGARTGGCAAAGCGTTGSGCAAGATCGWATTCAAAACCGGCYARMTTATCYCCTTTCASATAATAACTRGTSGGSCCATAACGGCTTAATACGCGTAATTCTCCTCGTTCGATAATTTCTTCTAGGTGTGGTTGAGCCTCATCACAGGCAATGAGTAATCCTATCGAAAAGAGGAACAAACAAAGACGTTTCAAATAACTTCCTAATTAAAAATGTAGTTTGATTATCGCTTCATATCGACAGGTTTGCACGGCTTTAAGTTCTAGATTTAACAAAGAAGATTGTTTTTATTGGTATTTTTTAAATTACCTTAAACTTGGCCAGCATTTTGGTATGGAATTAATCTTTATGAATGCGGCCTAGCACTTACCGGCTGTACGTTTGCAGTACTTGGTTTTTTGGTTAGGTACCGGTTAACGTCGAGATCGAAAGAAGTTACGCAATAACTCACCACTTTGTGTTGCTAAAACACCGCTATCGCAAATAACGCGATGATTAAGTTTGTCGTTGTTGAAAATATCAAAACAACTGCCGGCAGCGCCTGTTTTGGGTTCAGTTGCAGCAAAAACGATACGTTCGATACGTGCGTGGATTAAAGCGCCTGCACACATCACGCACGGTTCTAAGGTGACATAAAGTGTAGCACCAGGGAGGCGGTAGTTACTTGCTTGTTGGCATGCTGCACGTAAGGCCTGAATTTCTGCATGGGCGGTGGGATCATGACTCATGATAGGTTTATTCCAACCTTCACCGAGCATCTCACCATCACGAACAATAACGGCACCGACCGGTACCTCACCTTGTAATTCAGCTTGCTGGGCTAAGGCTAGAGCATGAGCCATCCAACGTATATCATCAGACATGCAAAATATGACGCTTAATCAAGTTGCTTAGTCGCATGCTTGCGCCTTGGCTATTAACGATCAGTTGTAAACCGGCTTCGCCCATTTCAGCACGTTTTTGCGAGTTTTGTAATAAATCAATCACAGTGACGGCCAGACTGGCAGTATCAGTTACTTCGATAGCGGCATTTTCGTGTAAAAACTGTCGAGTTATTTGACTAAAGTTAAAATAATGAGGTCCGGTGATAACCGCACGTCCAAGTGCCGCGGGCTCTAATAAGTTATGACCACCATGGGGCACTAAACTGCCACCGACAAAAGCGATGTCACTGGCACCGTAAAATAGTGGTAGTTCGCCCATCGTATCGACGACCAATATTTGAACATCAGACCTACATGGCTGGTGTTCACTACGGCGTAAGGTTTTAAATCCGGCCCGCTGGCTTAATGCAGTAACACGATCAAAACGTTCAGGATGTCTGGGTACAATAATCAGCAGTAAGTTTGGGTATTGAGCTCGAATCTGGCGAGAGGCATTTAAAATAATTTCTTCTTCACCTTCGTGCGTACTGGCCGCTATCAACACCGGTCGATTAACATCCCACATCGAGCGCATTGATTCGGCTTGTTCCATTAAACTGGCAGGCAAAGTGACTTCATATTTTAGATTGCCAATAGCATGCACTTTTTTGATATCAGCCCCTAGCTTGGCAAAACGCTGTCGATCTTGCTCACTTTGCGCCGCTATGAATGTAAGTGATTGCAATACTTCACGAGTTAGCGTGTCAACACGTTGATAACCTTTGAGTGATCGCTCTGACATTCGTGCATTAGCTAAAACAAGCTTAATCTTATGTTTAGCACAGTGAGTAATGAGGTTAGGCCAAATTTCAGTTTCCATGATAATGCCAAACTGAGGATGGGTCGCCGTTAAAAACCGTTCGATGGCAAAGGGAAGATCATAAGGTAAATAACAATGTGCAACGGTGTCAGCAAACAATACCTTTACTCGTTCACTGCCGGTCGGTGTCATCGTTGTGAGCAAAAGTTGGTGTTCAGGGAAGTCCTGTTGTAGTGCTTTTATCAGTGGTCTACTGGCTTCGACTTCACCTACAGAGACTGCGTGAATCCAGATAACTGATTTGTCCTGCGGTATATTTGCACTGGTGCCGAAACGTTCTCCCCAGCGTTTGAAATACGCAGGAGAGCGAAAGCCTCGCCATATTAACCGTAACAGTATAAGAGGCAGTGCTAATGTAAATAGACTGGTATAGAAAAATTTCAAATAAAACTCAGCGCATTTGAGGCGGAAATTGAACGGGAATGATAGCATAGGCACCAGTTTAGTTATTGATGGATACCATGAAAATTTTTCAGTGGCAATTTGCTCATCCCCGTTACTGGTCAAGTTGGTTAGGCCTGTTGTTAATGCGGCTTTCAGTTTATTTACCTCCTCGGGTTCAATTATGGGCAGGTAATCATATGGCTGTGTTAATGCGTCCATTTATGGACAAACGAAAACAGATTGCAGCACGAAATATTGAGTTATGTTTTCCAGAGCTATCAGCGGATCAGCGCCAAGATTTATTAGATAACACCATGCAAACGATGGGCATGATGACCATTGAAACCGCGTTAAGTTGGTGGGCGAGTGATAAACGCCTTGAAGCTAGAGTTCGCTATGAGGGACTAGAGCATTTAGAGCAAGCTTTGGCAAAAGGTAAAGGTGTAAT
>NVRG01000084.1 GCA_002400805.1 Gammaproteobacteria bacterium | reverse complement strand
CAGTTCATTAATGAAGGCTGATTTTAGTTTTGCCAATTTACACTGCGCTAACCTGACTATCTGCAATTTGTTGGGTGCAAAGTTTAAGGGGGCCAAACTTGAAAATGTCACTTGGGGGGAGAAAATATTACAACAACAGCGCGCGATCGAAGCCCAAGATTCTAAGCACAGGCAGGACTATTATGAGCAGGCAGAAGAAATATACCGTAACTTGAGAATGGTGACAGAAAAGCAGGGTTTATTTGAACAGGCCGGTCAGTTTTTTCAAAATGARATGGCRATGCGRCGTAAGCAAATGCCAWTATTTTCTCCGAGMCGCTGGATATCAAAATTTGTCGATTTGTTTTGTGGTTATGGTGAAAAGCCAAGTCGWGTTGTCGGTTTTACGTYGRCSGTGATYGGWGTGTTTTCMTTACTGTTTTTTTATACMGGCATCCAMAGCGGCGAGCAAATTATCGCCTTTGATAGTAGTTTAACTGTYAGCGAAAACGTCAGTYAYTTTTTAAGCAGTCTTTATTTYAGTGTGGTGACCTACACAACCTTAGGTTATGGCGATATTACACCAACTTTAGGTRTTTCACGYTTTTTAGCGGCATTTGAAGCCCTAATTGGTGGTTTCACCCTAGCTTTGTTCGTGGTRGTTTTTGTTAAGAAGATGACAAGATAAGCMTTATAGTCATCATYTAACAACRAGCAGTTTCAASCAKAACTAAYAATAAWTCAGTGTATTGTGYTTGCTTGAAAATWTTCCCAMTGATYGTTATTYAYGGCGTTGGCAACGACWGGGGTTKCTGGCATCTGTTGCCAATGACTAATAGCAATTGGTAAAACTTCATAGATAGWTACTTTACCTTCTTCGTTGGCGGCGACTAGAACGTAATGTTCRCCGTTCCACCAGGCYTGATATACGGCTTCATCTCTCCATACGAATACGACGACTTTTTGGCCGACTTCKGGCATTTGGTCTTTAGTTTCTGTCCATTCAAGTTTCTCAGTATTAGTCTTCATGATAATTCTCCCAAGCTAGTCGCTTAATTGAGCATCAAGATCGCTATTAGTTTATGTTTCCTTTTTATAAAATTATAACGCTTACAGAGGGTATCGACGAATTTATAGCGGCCTTTAGGAGTGAAAATTGGAAAAATGTGATGGGGTTATCAAAAATGGATTCAGCGTGATGAGTGGTTGTACTGCGTTATTCCATCAGCCCAGGTAACCATAACGTGATTGACGGGAAGCAAATAATTAAAGCTAAGACAATGATTTGAATAACAATAAAAGGCACTACACCGCGATAGATATCTTGTAGTTTTAAATCTGGTGCACTGGCTTTAAGGTAAAACAGCGAAAAGCCAAACGGTGGGGTTAAAAATGAAGTTTGCAGGTTAAGGGCGATTAATAAAGCAAACCACAGAGGATCAAGGCCCAGATGAATAGCGATAGGGGCGATGATGGGCACCACGATAAAACAGATTTCGATAAAGTCTAAGAAAAAACCCAAAACAAAAATCAGCACCATGCTCAGTATCAAGAAGCCCCACTTGCCACCCGGCAGGTCACTGAAGATATCAAAGATCAGATCGTCACCACCCATGCCTACAAACACTAAACCAAAGGCAGTGGCACCAATCAAAATCAAAAACACCATGCTGGTTAACCGTGTGGTTTGTTGCATGGCTTTATTAAGGTTATCTAAGCTTAGTTTTTTATGCAGCAGCGCGAGTAATATCGCGCCTAAAGCACCAACAGCCGCCGATTCGGTTGGTGAAGCAATACCAAAGAAGATAGAACCTAATACAGCGATGATTAAGGCTAATGGTGGCAATAGGCTCCGGAATACTTTAGATACTAGTTGCCCTTCATTTTCTGGAGCGATAGTGATAGCTGGAGCAAGTTCAGGATTTTTCCAAGCAATAAAGGCGATGTAGGCAATATAGGCGATGACTAACATCAGGCCGGGGATAGCCGCACCAATAAAGAGTTGACCAACCGGCACACCAATAACATCACCCAATAAAATCAAAATAATGCTGGGTGGAATAATTTGTCCTAAGGTGCCAGATGTCGCAATCGTGCCACCGGCTAAACTGGGCGCATAACCATTTTTTAACATCACGGGTAGGGCAATCACGGCCATGGTGACCACAGAGGCACCCACTACACCGGTGGTGGCGGCTAATAAGGCACCAACAATCACAACAGAGATTGCTAAACCACCACGAATTCGGCCAAAGAGTTGGCCCATTGTTTCAAGTAACTCTTCTGCAATGCCAGATTTTTCTAGCACCACGCCCATAAATACAAATAAGGGTACAGCCAACAAGGTGAAGTTGGTCATAATGCCCCAGATTCTGAGCGGTAAGAGGTTAAAGAAGTCTAAACCGAGAAATACACTGCCAAAACCTAAAGCTACCGCCCCCAAAGTAAAAGCCACCGGGAAGCCGGCTAATAATAAGACAAACAACACCGCAAACATCACTAATGCCCAAATTTCCATTAGTTTGCCTCAGTGTCTTGTAGTTTGAGAATATTACGCAGTAATTCGGCGAGACCTTGCACTATCAACATGAAAAAGCCGAGGAGGATGCTGGCTTTTAATAGATAGCGATAGGGCAGACCACCAGGATCGGGCGAACCTTCATGATAAAAATAGGCATTTTCGACAAAGGGCCAAGCAGAGACTAATATCAAGATACAAAAGGGGAATAGGAATAAAACGATGCCGGCGATATTGATGATGGCACGTTGCTTATCGGATATTCGCTGACTCTGATAAATAATATCAACTCGAACATGTTCATCGTGTTTTAAAGTGTAGGCAGAACCGAGGAGGAAAATCAGGGCAAATAAATGCCATTCGAGTTCTTGTAATGCCACAGAACCTTGTTGAAACAAGTAACGCATGGCAACGTCATAACAAATCAATAACACCATCGCTAATACTAGCCATGCCACGCTGCGACCGCTCCACTCAGTGAATGTATCTATCGCAGTGATGGTTTTAGAAATGACGTTGTTCATTTAAGCTCAGTTGATAATAATTGTTTTGCTTTGATCGCCGCTTCCGTACGGTTTGAGACTTCTAAAGCACTTAATATAGCTCGCACATGCAACTTCACTGTGCTTTCGCTTAAGTTCATATCTAAGGCGATGCGTTTGTTGGACGCGCCTTCACACAGTTGCTGCAATACCTCGAATTGACGAGGGGTCAACGCCTGCAAAATATCATCTTCCGTTAATGGTTTATTTTGAGGGTCGTTAGCGGCAACAGGATGAATAGAAATGCCACTTTCTAACATGAGCCTTAAGGCATTAAGCATGTCGTTGCTTTTCATCGACTTGATCATATAGCCAAGAGCACCGGCCTCTAAAGCACGTTGGGTATCATTGGGATCTTCTGATGAGGTCACCACAATAACCGGTGTATCGGGGTAGTCTTTTGTTAGTTGGCTGATACCATCATAAAAATTCAAATCAGGCATATTTAAGTCAATTAAGATGGCATCCCAGCCGGTTTGAGCTTGCATTAAGCTTAGTAATTCGGTGAAATTGCTAGCTAAATGCACATCGGTATCTTGTCCTAAGCGGTGAACAAGAATCGATAAGGCCTCGCGGTAGAGTTCGTGATCGTCAGCAATCAAAATTTTCATGGCATGAATAATAGTGGAATTAGTAGTAGAAAGGTAACTATTAAGCTATCTAGCAGCAAAAATAACGTATTTCATTAAATAGTGTGCTTTACTGTTTTCAGAAAATTACGGCGATCTAGATATAAGGTAACGGTTTAAAACGTGGTCACATCAACATTAAAGCGTTTGTTTACACAAAAGAATACTCGTTTCGAAGCCGTATTGGCTTTATCCGTATTGGCATTGGGTCTGGTTTTGTCAATTGTTGGGTTTTCTGAGTTACAAGCTATATCGAAAGAACGCTTGTATTTAGAAACGGAAAAATATGCCCGAGCCCAAGTCGAACAAATTCAAACCAAGCTGAATATATCCTTAGACTCATTGAAAAATGTAGCGTCGTTGCATTTAACTACCGGCGAAATCTCCAAGGCGCAACTGGCCGAGTTTATAGCAACAGATACTCAATATCATGATGGTACCTTAGGTTTGGCCTGGGTAGCTCGAGTAAGTGATGAACAAAAAGAGCAGTTTGAAAAAGATGTACAAGCACAAGAAGATCTAAGCTTCCATATTCATGAAGTTACCGCACATGGATTGCCAGTGGCTGCATCGGGTAAACAAGAGTATTTTCCTATCCGGTCTTTATTTCCCAGTAGTGTGGGCGAACTTTCGCTTGGTTTAAATATGGCGTCAATTCCATCGCGGTTAAAAGTCATTAATAACGCTAAAAAAAGTCAGCAAACAGCGATCACTCAGCGCTTATCTATTTTTAATAAGGAGCAACATTTATTGGGGTTTCAGGCTTTTCATCCAATCTTTGCTGGAGATGAGCCATGGCAGAAAAAATTAGTCGGTTTTGTTGTTGGTATTTATGATTTTGCAGCCTTGTTTTCTGGCAGTTTTGAGCAAGAAAATGGTCGACTTACCGTTGCTCTTTATGATGGAAATAGTTCGAGTCAGCAGTTGTTGTATACCTCTAGTGATGAATTTAATACCGTCAATGATATTAAATTTAACAACAATGACCACTGGACTTTTCCAATTGTTGTGGCAGACAAACAATGGTTATTGGCCGTATTTCCGCAAACGTCTCTGGCCGGTTCTGCCCAAACTTGGTGGCCCTATATTGGTTTACTGGCGGGGAGTTTAATCACCCTATTATTAACGGTGTATTTGTTTATCTCATTAGTAAAAAGCAGGCAGGTGGCAGAGTTATCAACAGATTTAGCCGGCACAACATCACAACTTGAAATTCAACGCCAGCTTAAAGCAGAAGCTGATCGCGCTAATCTTGCTAAATCACAGTTATTGCGTGCAGCGAGTCATGATTTACGCCAACCTTTGCATACCATTGGTTTGCTAACGGGATTGCTTAAAGACAGTACTAGCCAAGAAGAACAGCAGCATTTAACGCATCGCATCACCCAAGCCGTAGATGGCATGAATGCCATGTTTGGAGCCTTATTGGATATTAGCTTGCTTGAGTCAGGCAGTTTACAGGCCAAGCCACGTCATTTTTATTTACAAACAGTGTTGGAAAAATTGGTCATCGAGTTTGAAATTCAGGCCAAACAAAAAAATCTGACATTAGAGCTGGTCAATACGAGTGTCTGTGTCTTTACTGATCCAACCTTATTAGAGCAGGTTTTACGCAACTTTTTATCTAATGCGATTCGGTACACCGAGCAAGGTAAAGTGGTATTAGGTTGTCGACGTATTAATGATGCAGTTCGTATCTGTGTGATTGATACCGGCATAGGCATGAGCGATGAGAGCCAATCAAAACTATTCGATGAGTTTTATCGGGCTCCGCAAGCACGTCAGTTATCAGATAAAGGTTTGGGCTTAGGTTTATCTATCGTTGCGAAAACCGTCGAGGTATTAGGCCTGAATGCTGGTTTCCAATCTCAGTTGACTAAGGGCTCAACGTTTTATGTTGATGTACCTTACGGAGATGACCAATGGGTCAAAGAACCATTGGCGGAGCTTGAGGTATTGGCGTCATTGCATAAAGATATTTGGATCATCGAGGATGATGAAGATACTCGTTTTGGCATGGAACAATTATTAAACCATTGGGGCTGTTCAGTAACTGCTATCGCATCTGGCATA
The DNA here is from genome assembly GCA_002400805.1 of Gammaproteobacteria bacterium. The sequence continues at coordinate 955 of NVRG01000084.1, read as the reverse complement.
GATTTAGAGGCGGTTTTACAGCAATCACCAACACAGCCAGATAAAATCGTTGCTGATTATCAATTAATAAATGAAACAGGCTTGGATTTAGTGCAAAAGGTGAACGCCTATTTTCAAACCACTATTCCAACACTCTATGTGACTGGCACAACAGATGTTGATGTTAGTGAAGAGATCGCAACAGCCAATGGTGAATTGATATTTCACCTGTTCGCCTCAATGGCGCAGTTTGAACGCTCCCTGATAGTCGAACGCACTCAAGCTGGCCTTGTGGCCGCAAAAAAACGTGGGGTACGTCTAGGGCGGCCTCCTACGCTCACAACAGCACAAGTGAAACACGCTCGGAAGTTGATTGATTCAGGCGAACGGCCATCAGCAGTGGCTGGCACTCTCGGCGTTGATCGTTCAACGCTTTATCGAGCGTTGAACGGGTAATGAGTAAAGGAATAAAAAAATACATTCAGAAATCCATATTAAAAAATATAAGCAACCCTTAACTAGCAAAATTATTTTGAAAATAAAAAAACACCCCTGACATCTTCTGTCACAAGCTCAAGTAAATTTGTACCTAAGTTTAACAATAAAAATCAATTTAAAAATGAAAAATGCAATCAACTGGTTTGAGATTCCTGTAAGTAATTACGAAAGAGCAAAAAAATTCTATTCCGAAATTTTAGGGGTAACCATTACCGATTTTCATATGCCTGAAAAAAATATGAAATACGGAATGTTTCCTTACGATATGGAAAACGGTGGTGTTGGAGGTGCAATTGTAGAAATGGAAGAATTAAAACCTTCCGCCGATGGTTCAACAGTATATCTTAATGGTGGAGAGGATTTAAACATCGCCTTAAATAAGGTGGTAAATGCCGGTGGACAAGTAATTATGCCTAAAATGGATATTAACGAAAACGGTTTTATCGCTCAATTTATAGATACCGAAGGCAATAGAGTT